>CAZMOR010000149.1:0-11911 GCA_964567795.1 uncultured Verrucomicrobiota bacterium | reverse complement strand
TCCGAGCTCAAGAAGTACGCGGCGCCGTTCTTCCCCTCCAACACCACGCTGCACATCTCGGCGACCAACCGGACCTCCACCTATGCCGAATTCCGGAACATGCTGATCACCTACTGCGCGGTCTTCACCATTGTGGACCACGACAACCAGTATTGGGTCTCGCTCTCCGCCGATGTACCCGCCCTGCCCTTCGCCCCCCCGCAGGCCCCGGGCCAGCACGACACCCACATCCTGGATTTCCTCGGCAAGGCGACCACCGAACCGGTCGTGGTCGTGCGCAACTACTGCGGCGAAAAACCGAAGATGGAAATCCTCTCCCTGCTGGCCTTCATGTGCCTGCGCCCGGATCTCCTCGTCGAGGCGGGGCTGAAAATCACCATCGGCGAAGCTTTCGCCAAGCTCTATGAAGTCCTCGGCGAAGTCATCGGTGAATCCACGTGGTTCAAGGAATTCATGGATAAAATCGGCCTCGGGTTCCTCGAGGACGTCTTCCCGAAGATCGCCGAAGGCATTTTATATCTGGTTTCCGACCTCATCGAAATCATCAAGAAATACTCGGAAGACTGACCCCAGGCGTTTCCTTGAACATTTTCCATCCCATGGAAAACGCGGCCCTGATTTTTCCACACTGTGGAAAACTTTTTTCCACACTGTGGAAAAATCTGGTGCCGGCGCTGCTTGCCGGCACCGTTGCCACCGCCCGGGCCGCGCTGCCCGAGCCGCCGGACCTGCCCTTTCCCCTCCCGGCCGCCGACCTGGCCGTCCGGCAAACCGCCACGTTTTACACCACCAACGAGTTCCTCCACGTGGCCACCCTGAACCGCCCCCTGGCCGGCTTTGAACTCGACGATTTTTCGGCCGCCCTGGCCGGCCGCAACTGGACCCCCCAGGTGGTCGATCCGGCCCGGAGCCTGGCGGTCCTCGGGAATCTGCAGGCCCTGGCCCCCTCCCCCGATCTGCAGCAGCCCTTCATCGCCGCCCAACAGCTGATCCAGGAGGGGCTGAAATCCTGGACGCTCGATGAAATCCAGCTGATGTATTCCCCAGGCGAAAACGCCACCTTGAGCCTGACCTTCCCCCTGCCTTCCAATGCCGTGCCGAACCAGGTCGGGACCTTCACCGCGGATCTGCCTCTCCCGCTCAACGATGCTGCGTTTTCCCAGGCCGCCATCCAGGCCGAGGATTCCCAGATCACCCGCATGGAAAGCTGGAGTTCCAACGAGACGCCGGACCTGTTCCTGCCCCAGGCCGAGCAGATTCTGATCGGTGCGGGCTGGACGCCGCCCGATGCCCCGGTCCTGCCTTCCACCAATCCCGGCAACCAGGACTCCCGCAACCGCCTGGCCCTGCTGGAAATCTTCATGAAAAACGCTTTCCGCGTCTACCATCGCGAGGCCTCCCAACTCACCATCCTCCACATCCCCGCCGATCCCGCCAATCCCACCGGTGCCGCCCATAACTACATTCTGGTCCTCCGCACGATCCTCCAATGGCCCCAGCCCTCAATCTGAAGGAACAAAACTTGCGTAAAATTTTAAAAATCTATATCTTCCGCTCCATGAAGGCATTTGCGCTTTTGCGTTCCGGGGATTCGCGGCTTGTATCCTTTGCGGCACTCGCCGTTCTACCGTTGCTGGCCCTGGCCCTGGCCGGCTGCGGCGACGTGGAATCCACCAACACCGAAACCGCCACCTGCACTCTGAATCCCTCCGCCACCTTCGCCGTGGAGCAGGATCCCCCGCCCGAAACGGAGCCCGTCGTTACCACCAATGTCGTGGATGGTATCACCAACACCACCACCACCGCTGCGGATTCCACGGCCATCACGCAACTCGGCGTGGCCGCCACGTCCCCGGGGGGCACCACGTGGAGTGTGCAGGCCAGCGACAACGCCGGAAACATCTACTCCGGCTCGGCCACCGGACCGGCGGTCTTCGAGCCCGGCGGGGACAACGCCTATGCGGCCGGTGCCACCATTGCCACCTTCGCCCTGGAATGTTCCGGCCTTTCCGGCGAAATCTCCGCCGTGGCCCTCGTCAACATCCCGCTGGAGGTGGTGCGGACTACGTCCACCAACGGCACCAATGTCGTCGTGGGCCGCCACGGGCAGCATACGCTCACCCCCCAGAATGCCGAATACCGCCTGTCCGCCTCGGTGGCCGGCGGCGAAGTCACCCTTTCCGGATCCGCCCCTGTCAATTCCGCCACGATCATCTGGTAGCCCTTTGAAAGAACGCAAGGAATTCAACCATGAATAAAAAAGTCGCGCTCATCCTCTCCCTCCTGCTCGGCGTCGCCGCCGTCGCCCTGATGTTCAGCTACATCCAGAAGACCACCGAAGCCAAGACCAAAGGCTGGGACATGCAAACCGTCCTGGTGGCCAGCGCAGACCTGCCCGTCGGCACCGTGCTCTCCCAGGACAACACTGCCACCCGTGATTATCCCGCCAAGTACATCGCCGGCCGCGTCCTCACCCCGGATGCCGCCGAAGTGGTTCTCGGCGGCGTGCTCAAGGTCCCCGCCGAGCGCGGCAAGCCCATCATGTGGACCGATGTCGAACTCCCCATCGATACCGCCGTCGGCCTGTCCTCCGACCTGGCCGCCAACACGCGCGCCGTCACCATCCCGATCACCCAGATCACCAGTTTCAACGGCATGCTGCGCCCCGGCATGTATGTGGATGTCCTCTGGACGGGCGATTCCAGCATCATTCTCCCGCCCCCGCCGCCAGAGAAGACCCCGGATGACGAGGTTCCGGCCGCCGGCACGCCCTCCGCCGCCGACATTCAAAAGATGATGCTGCGCACCAGCTCCCAGGCCACCAAGAATGCCGGCCAGCCGGTCAAGATCACCACCGTCCTCCTTCAGAACGTGCTGGTGATCGCCGTGGGCGACCAGCATGGCCCCCGCCGCAGCACCGCGGCCAGTGGCAAGCCGGACACCTATGGCACCATCACCCTCATGCTCGCTCCGGAATCCGCCCGGATCCTGGTCCACGCGATGTCCGCCGGCACGATCAACCTGCTCCTGCGCCACGTCGGCGAGGCGGATGTCGAACCCGGCCCGATCTGCATTGGGGCCAACGAAATCTCTGCTTTCCTGAAGACTTCCACGCAGAAGTAATTCGGTTTTTCACAGGAACCCCGCAACGACAGGAACCGCGCCCATGAACAAGCTGCTCCCCCGCTTCCGCCCCGTCCTTCTGGCTCTCCTTTTCGTGGCGGTGGCCATCATCCCCCACTCCCACGCGCAATCGCTGGAGGTGCAGCCCGTCTCCACCATCCGGGCGGTCGCGGGCCAGCAGACCATCCGCACGGTTGAAAACGCCGCCAGCGCCCGGATCCTCGACCCTGCCGTCGCCGCCATTTCCGCCGACGGGCCCAACCGCGTGGTCATCAATGCGCTCAACCCGGGCCGGACATTCCTGACCTACCGCAAGGGCAATGACGCCCCCGTCTCCGAGCTGATTATCGTTGCCCCGGCCCTCAAGGGCGTTGCGCAGGAGATCTACAACCTCGTTGCCGACATCCCCGGCATCAGTGTCTACGAGGCCAACAAGCGCATCGTGCTGGACGGCGGCCTCGCCAGCGTGACCGACGTTGACCGGGTCAAGAAGATCGCCGACACGTTCGGCGACCAGCTCCTCAACCTCACCCGGCTCGACACCGGCGCCTCCAACGACGTCATTGCGGACTTCATCCGCCGCAACGCCGGCGTGGACGGCCTCAACATCACCATCCTCGGCGACACCGCCTATTTGCGCGGCCACGTGCCCAACGAAGCGGCCCGTTCCAACGTCCTCGCCCTCGCCCGCACCCAGGTGGCCAATGTCATGGACCTGCTCGACGTCCGCGAAACCATGATCGAAACCGAAGTGCTTTTCGTCCGCGTCGAGAAATCCAAAGGGCACAGCTGGGGCAAGAACCTGCTCGACGGCAGCGATCTCATCAGCCTGAAGGCCGGCGTGGACGGCTCCCAGGACTACGCGCAGAACACCTGGTCCCCCGTGGCCGTCGGCGTCACCTGGTCCGCCTCCATCGCCCGGGTGCTCAACGCCCTGGTCAGCGACGGCACGGCCGAAGTCGTCGCCCGCCCGCGCGTCGGCACCCGGCTCGGTCAGAAGGGCCGCTTCCTCTCCGGCGGCGAAATGTACTACAAGGTGTCCGGCGAAGTGTCCGGCGACCTGCAAAGCGTGGAATACGGCATCGACCTGAGCGTCATTCCGCAGTTCCTCGCCGACAACACCATCTGCAACACGCTCACCATGACCCTTTCCTTCCCCGTCACCCAGAGCGGCACCTCCGACCTCTCTCTCGATAAATACACCATCGAATCCACCATCGTCTGCAAGGTCGGCCAAAGCATCGTCATCTCCGGCATTGCCGAGCAGATCGAAAACGAGGAAAGCTCCCACACGCCGCTCCTCGGTTCCATCCCGCTCGTCCGCCTCCTCTTCTCCGAGTCCAACCGCACCTTCAAGAATTCCGAAATCGTCGCCATCATCACCCCCCGCGTGATGGATACCAGCCTCGGCCAGCAGCGGACCCAGGAGGTCAATCCCCGCCTGACCGAACTTTCCAACACCCTGTCTGAACAGGATCTCAAGGCCGACCTGAAGAATATCGACGTGCAGGACAAAGCCTCCCGCCGCGCCGATGCCCTGGAGTCCAAGAAGGCCAAGCGCGAAGCCGCCCTGGCTGAAAAGAAGGCCGACCAGGAGGCCGCCGAGGCCCGCCGCCAGGCCAAGATCGATGCGAAGAATCAAGCTGCGGCCGATCGCCAGGCGGCTCAGGAAAAATAACCGCAACCCCCGGTCCATCCATGCCCGCCCTCATCCATCCTGACAAAACCCAGTCCTCCCTGCTGGCCCTCAAGCCCGGCGAATTCCTGGTCCTGGGTTCCGCGGCGAATGCCGACATCCGCCTGTCCGCCGACGGCGTCGCCCCCCGCCACGCCCGCATCGCCAACGACAACGGCCTCTTCACCGTCGCCCCCCTGTCGCCGAAATCCCCGGTCTTCCTCAACGACCAGTACGTCGATCCGGACGGCCATGCCCTCGTCACCGGCGACAAGATCCAGGTCGGTGAATGGACCCTCGTCTTCGATGAACCCGCCACGGCCGGCGCCGCGGATGCCGCCACCTCCCGCGACCCGTTCGCGCGCAAGCGCAAGGATGATGCCAGCCTCACCGACTATGAACGCCTTAAGCGCAAGATCCATTCCGCCCTTATCGAACGGATGAATCTCCGCGGCATGGAGTCTTCCTCCTCCGAGGAGATCCGCCTGCGCACCGACCGCTTCATCCAGTCGCTCGTCGAGGAATACCGCGAAGAACTCCATCAGGCCGGCGTGCCCGCCGACACCATCCGCCGCGACCTGCTGCAGCTGACGCTCGGGTTCGGCCTCCTGGACGACCTGCTCGCCGATTCGGCGATCTCCGAAATCATGTGCCTGGGCGACGGCCGCATCTATGTCGAGAAAAAAGGCCGGATCACCCTCGCCGACCGCAAGTTCGATGACCCCGCCGAACTCCGCGCCATCATCGAACGCATCGTCGGCCCCATCGGCCGCCGCATCGATGAATCGTCGCCGATCGTCGACGGCCGCCTGCCCGACGGCTCCCGCATCAATGCGGTGGTCGAACCCATCGCCCTGGACGGTCCCACGCTCGACATCCGCAAGTTCACCGCCAACCAGCTCGGTATCGACGACCTGATCCGCGGCGATTCCCTCACTCCCCAGATGGCGGAATTCCTGAAGCTCGCCGTCCGCTACCGCCAGAACGTCATCGTGGCCGGCGGCACCGGCTCCGGCAAGACCACGCTCCTCAACATCCTGTCCTCCTTCATCCCCGCCGACGAGCGCATCGTCACCATCGAGGATTCCGCCGAACTCCGCCTGCGCCAGGACCACGTCGTCCGCCTGGAGTCCCGGCCGCAGAACATCGAAGGCAAGGGCGAAATTCCCATCCGCACCCTGGTGAAGAACGCCCTGCGCATGCGCCCCGACCGCATCGTGGTCGGCGAGTGCCGCGGCGGCGAAGCCCTCGACATGCTCCAGGCCATGAACACCGGCCACGACGGTTCGCTCACCACCCTCCACGCCAACTCGCCCCGCGATGTCATCTCCCGCCTCGAAACCATGGCCATGATGTCCGGCCTCGAACTGCCCCAGCGCGCCATCCGCCAGCAGATCGCGTCGGCCGTCAATCTCGTCTGCCACCAGTCGCGCCTCCCCGACGGTTCCCGGCGCATTGTTTCCATCGCCGAAATCGTTCCGGCGCCGGATGGCGAGGATCTCACCCTGCGCGATGTCTATCGCTTCCGCCGCACCGGCATCCACAAGGAAACCGGTCGCATCATCGGCCATTATGAATATACTGGCGTCGTTCCGGCCTTCATCGAGTCCCTGCGCACGGCGGGCATCACGTTTGATGAATCCATCTTCTCGACGACGGACAAAACATGAATTTTTCCGCCCAGTTGATCCTGGCTGTCGTGTTCGCCATCAGTGCGGCCGCGTTCCTGGCGGTCACGATCGCCACCCACCTCCATGCCCTGGCGGTCAGCCGCTCGGGGCAAGGCGCCGAAACCGTGGCGGCCTCCGGCAAGAACCGGCAGCAGATCCAGACCGGCATCGCCCTGGCGCTCCTGGGTGGGCTGCTGGCCCGTAACGGCGGTCTGTTCGCCATCCTGGCGGCGGGCATCATCTGCGGCCTGGTCGGCTGGTTCCTGCCGCCTTTCCTCAAGCATGTCCGCCGCGGCAAGGCCTACCAGATCCGCGAGCGCCAGATCCCGCCCGCGCTCGACCTGCTCGCCAACGGCATGCGCGCGGGCATGTCCTTCCTCCAGGCCTGGACCTTCGCCACCCGCCAGACGCCGGATCCCCTCGGCGCCGAAATGAACACCACCCTCAACGAAATCCAGCTCGGCCGCCCCATGGAAGAGGCTCTGGACCGCCTGCGCGTCCGCCTGCATTGCGAAGACATGGATCTGACTGTCTCCGCCATCCGCCTGACCCTGCAAACCGGCGGCGACCTGCCCCAGGGCCTGGGAACCATCGCCAGCACCATCCGCGCCCGCGCCACCATGCGCGCCAAGATCGATGCCCTCACCGCCCAGGGCCGTTTGCAGGCGCTGCTCGTGGCGGCCATCCCGGTGGTCATGATCTTTATCACCTATGCCGTCGATCCCGTCCGCACCTCCCTCCTGTGGACCACGGTCTACGGCTGGATTCTGCTGGCGGTGCTCTCCGTCATGGACATTCTCGGGTTCCTGACCATCCAGTGGATCTGCAAAATCAAGATGTGACGCCATGCTGCCTGCCCTCATCCTAGTCTTCTGCGCCGTTTTCCTCTTCATCTATTCCACGACGTCCACCTTCGTGCGCGACGAGGCCGCCTACTCCGCCATGCGGCGCCGCCGCAGCGGCTTCCTGCTGTGGATCACGCCCGCCCTCACCCGCGTCAAAACCTGGATTGAACACCTGCTGGGCCCCAACAACGCCATTGAGCGCGCCATCCGCAACCAGCTCCGTTTCGTCGGCAACTCCTATCCCCTCGACGCCGCCGAACTCATCGCCGCCCAGGTGCTCGGCGTCCTCGTCGTGCCCACCGTCCTCGCCCTCTTTTTCGCCGGCGCCACCTATTTCAACGTCCACGAACTTTCCGTCCGCCAGGCCGAACTCATCGTCCTCATCGCCGCCGTCGCCTGCATCGTTCTCCCCATCATGCCGATCGACTCGATCGTCAAGCGCCGCCGGACCGAAGTCCTCCGCAACTGGCCCTTCCTCCTCGACCTGATGTCCATCGCCCTCTCCTCCGGCGTGGGCCTCCAGAACGCCCTCGAGCGTTGCGCCATCGCCCTGCCCCGCGGCCCCCTGTCCGAGGAAATCCACCGCATCCTCAACGAAATCCGCCTCGGCGCCGCCCGGGCCGCCGCCCTGCGCGCCTTCGCCGACCGGGCCAAGCTCCCCGTGGTGTCCACCTCCGTCGAGCTCATCATCCAGTCCGAGGAACTGGGCACCGAATTGTCTTCCCTCCTCGCCGAACAGGCGCGCGATTTCCGCCAGAACGCCATGCTGCGCGTGGAAAAGAAGGCCCTGGAGGCGCCGGTCAAGATGATGCTGCCCATGGCCGTCTTCATCTTCCCCTCCATCCTCGGCATCCTGATCGGCCCCGTGCTCATCTCTTTCTTCATCAGCAAATGATCGTCCCCCCTCCAGTTCCAACCCTCCCGGGCAGTCCTTTCACTCTCCGGCGGCGGCAGGATGGCCAGCGCCTCCTCGCCCGCCTGCATCAGGCGGTCACCCCCCGCGAACAGCGCCGCGGCCTGCTCCACCGCGCGGCTCTCGATCCCCAGGAGGGCCTGTTCCTGCCCGGTGTGCGCATGGTCCACACGTTCTTCATGAAAATGCCCATCGATGTCGCGTTCCTCGCCCCCGACGGCACCGTGCGCGACCTGCATCCGCGCCTCTCCCCGTGGCGCATCGCCTTTTGCCGCCAGCCGGGACGCGCCGGGACGCTCGAAACCGGCGCCGGCACCTTCCAACAATGGAACCTTCAACCGGGAGATCGTCTTGAAATCATCGCCAATTGATTCCGCCCGGCTTTCCGGCTTCGCCCTGTTGCTCGCCGGCGCCGTGCTTTGTCTTGTCCCCGCCTGCTCCCGCAGCGCCAAAACCGCCTCCTTGCCCGCCCTCTCCGATCCGGCCGCTGGCCTCACCCTCACCCTCCCCGACACCGCCGCCGCCTATACCCGCCGGACCGCGGCCACCGACCGTTACGTCTCCCGCATCCCCTACGGCGAACGGCAGACCCTCGTCTATCTCCACGCCTATTCCACCCCGGCCCTGGTCACCAACGCCCCGCCGACGATCTTCGCCGACATCACCGAGCGCATCCTCCGCGATGAACTGGGCGCCTTCCTTGCGCTGGAAACCTCCACCACCAACCTGCCCAATCAAACCCCGGCCCTGTTGTTCTGCGGCCGCGCCCGCGACCCCGACAAGCTCATCGGCTTCGCCTTCCAGTGCAACAAGACCCACTTCATCTTCATCGGCCTCTCCGGTCCGGAAATCGACTTCGCCAATGTCGGCAGCTTCTTTGAAACCACGGTCGCGAACCTGCACGTGGCGGACATCAGCCAGAACACCTTTGCCGACGCCACGCAGTACCAGCAGGTGCTGGGCGGCGCCCCGCCGTCCGCGCAATCGCTCGATTTCATCCGCAACATTTTCGCCGCGCGCAATGCCAATCCCGTGAACTACACCACCGCCATCGGCCTGGCTTACATCCTCGCCCGCGATCTCCAGGCCGCCGATCCGTCCTCCCCCCTCCTCCCCGAGGCGTTCGCCCTCCTCGACAACATGTCCTCCATCCGCCTGGCCGACTTCCTCAAGGCGCGCATCGACTACGAAGTCGCCATCGGCCAGGGCAAAGTCGAAGAGGCCTTCGCCCAGGCCCGGTTCCTCTCCGACCTCACCTACCCCTTTGACTCGGAAGGCCGCACCCTCGCCAAGCAGCGCCTGCGCAAGGCCGCCCAAATGCAATAACCCCGCACCCCCAGGCCGCCATGAAAATCACCCGCCTTGATCCCCGCACCCAGCAGCCAACCGCGGACACCTGGACCCTTTCGCGCACTACCCGCCTGCTCGTCATCGGCCGCAATCCCCCGGCCGAAATCCAACTGGATTCCACCGATGTCTCTCCCCGCCATGCCGAACTCGCCTGGCAGGGCGGTTCCGTCACCATCCGCGACCTGGCCTCCATCAATGGCATCGTCTGCCGCAACTCCCGCGTCCTTCGCATCACCCTGCAGGATAACGATGTGTTCTCCATCGGCGGCATTCCCTTCCAGGCCACGGTCGAACCGGCCGATCTCGCGGCTCGGCGCAGCCGGCTGCTGACCCTCGCCGGCGCTGCCTTGGGCGGCATCCTCCTCGCGCTGCTCGTCTCCGCCCTCATCCGCAGTTCCAAATCCGCCCCCGAAGCCGCCGCCGCCGAACCCAGCCCCATCGTCTCCCCCGCCGTCGATCCCGCCTTCCAAAAAATGAGCGACCAGTACGCCACGGCTTCCGCGCTCCTCGATGAATCCCGTCGCATCATGGCCGATGGCGCCGACGACCTCCATGCCGCCGAATTGCTCCAGCGGGCCCTCGGCCTCAATCCCAACCTGTCCGAAGCGGATCTCCTGCTCAAGGGCCTTCAGGGTTCCCATGGCGCCGCCATCCAGCAGCAGATCGATGCCCTGGTGTCTGCCGGCCGTTTCCAGGAGGCCCTGGACGAACTCAACCGCCAGAAAGCCCTCGTCGGCGCGCCCGATGCCGTCCAGAAAACCCAGGACAAGATCGCCCGGCGCATCCAATTCCAGAATGCCCTGACCGCGCTCGACGACGGCGATCACGATGCCGCCGCCAAACTCTTTGATGGACTCTCCGCCAGCAGCATCCCCGAACTGTCCGGCGCCCTCGACCGCCTCGCCAAATGCCGCGCCGCTGTCGGCTGGGCCGACAAACTGGAAAGCATGGCCGACCGGAACGATCTCGAAGCCGTCCAGCGCCTTGCCGCCGATGAAGACCAGCATGCCCCCTATCTCTCCGCCGACGCCCTGAGCGAGGTCCGCGGCGCCCTCGCCCGCGCCGGCGCCATCGGCGACATCCAGAAACTGATCGCCACCGGCAACACCTACGTCCTGGCCCAGTATCTCGGCGACGTCCCCAATCTCGATGAAATGCTGAAGCCCCTCCGGAAAACGCTCGCGCCCCAGGCCGAAACCTTGCGCCAGACCGCCGAAACAGAGGCGGCCAAAACCTCCGCCGCCCCTGTCCCGGCAGACCTCGAAGATGCGCATGCCTCCTACGCCGCCGCCAAGGCCTACGCCGCCCTCTGCATTCTCCGCCAGAATGATGACGATTACCGCGCCTACCGCCTGCATTCCGACCGCTGGAACGCCTATCTCTCCGCGCTCGTTGCCCGCGCCCAGTCCTATCTCGCGCAAGGCGCCCGCGAAGAGGCCCGCGCCGTCCTCCGCCCCGCCCTGCCGCTGCTCGACGATTTTGACCCGGCCACGGCCGCGCTCCGCAGCCTGGAAGCCCAGCTCACCCCCGTGGAATTCTCCCCCGATACCGCCAAACTGCTCGAAAACAAGTCCGCCGCCAAGCAGGACGCCCAATAAAAAAACGGCGGCCTTCCGGCCGCCTCGTTCGTTCCCTGTCCCGCTCCTCCGCCCCCTGCGCTCCGCTTGCGGACAAAAAAATGGAGCGAGCGATGGGATTTGAACCCACGACAGCCACCTTGGCAAGGTGGTCCGAATGTTTCGATTTGCAGGGGAATATTTATTCTATTGACACGCATTGACAAAGTGCCATGATATGCGCACATAAAACGCCATAAGCGAAAGGGTGCGCCATGAAATCCCGTAGACGCAAGATCAAGACCTACGAACACGCCGGCATCAGTATCCGCGAACTGCGCCCCGAATTGCCCGAGGGCGGCGGGGGATATTTCCAAGTAGACCTCATGCGCTGCGGATCGAGGGAGCGCACCGGCTTCGATACGCTGGCCAAGGCAAAGAATTACTGCGAAAGGCTCGGGTTGAAGATCGAGACCGAAGGCGCCGCGGTCCTCGCCTTGAACCCCGGCGAGCGGCAGGACGCGATTGCCGCGCGGAATCTGCTCCTGGGCAAGGTGTCGCTCCTGGATGCGGCGCGGTTCTGGATGCGCCACTACGGCGGCGTGGAGGGCGTCACCATGGCCGAACTCGGGCGGCGCTGGCTGGCCAATCTCAAGACCCAGGAATACCGCCCTGCAACAATCCGCGAACGCGGCTACAAGGTCGAGAGCCTGACCAAGGCGCTCGGCTCCAAGCCTGTTGCTGGTGTGACCAAGGATGATTTGCTGGCTTGGATGAAC
>CAZMOR010000148.1:0-8817 GCA_964567795.1 uncultured Verrucomicrobiota bacterium | reverse complement strand
TGCCGGCGGTTCATCCGGCGGCTGGCGGACGACCGGGGGCTGCCGGTGCTGGCGTTTACCGACGGCGATCCGTACGGGTACTGCAACATCTACCGCACGCTGAAGGCGGGGTCGGGGCAGGCGGCGCACATCAACCGGTTCTTCTGCGTGCCGCAGGCGCACTATCTGGGTGTGACGCCGCAGGACATCCTCGACTACGACCTGAAGGACGCGACGCATCCGCTGGAAGAGGCCGACATCAAGCGCGCGAAGGACGCACTGAAGAACGATCCGTTCATTCTGCATCACAAGGAATGGCAGCAGGTGCTGGAGCAGATGCTGCAGATGGGCGTGCGCATCGAGCAGCAGGCATTCGCCAAGCACGGCTTGAACTTCGTTTTGGACACCTATTTGCCCGAGAAACTCAAGAAGGGGAAGTTCCTGCCGTAGGTCGCCAATTCCGGCGCCGGGACGGTGAAAAGCTACAGAAATGTAGCCATGGAAGCCGGATTCAATTCAATTTTGTCGTTTTGCTTGCAAACGCGATTTTTTACGTGATTTTTAAGGGAAATCTGCAAAGTGTAACGTTTTTCAGCAGCCTGCGGCGGACCGCGGGCCAGATGGATGAGGAGAAGACCGGATGAAAGCCGTTGGACTGTACGATCCGCAGATGGAACACGACGCGTGCGGGGTGGGGTTTGTCCTGAACCTGAACGGCATGGCCGAGCACCGGATTGTCGAGCAGGGCATCGAAGTGCTGGTGAAACTGCTGCACCGCGGCGCCACGGGCGCAGACCCGGACACGGGCGACGGCGCGGGGCTTTTAATCCAGATGCCAGACGGGTTCTTCCGCGAGGAAGCCAAGCGGCTGGGGTTTGCACTGCCGGAGGCGGGAAAATACGCCGTGGGCGCGCTCTTTCTGCCGGCGGGCGGGAAAGAACTGGCCGACACGAAGGCGGGCGTCCAGCGCATCCTGCTCGAAGAGGGCCTGACCGCGCTGGGCTGGCGTGAAATCCCGGTCGATCCGCAGGCGGTCGGGCAGACGGCGCGGGCGTCGATGCCGTCGTTCTGGCAGGTGTTCGCGGCGGATCCGAAGGGCAAGCTGGCGGGCGATGCCCTGGAGCGCAAGCTGCTGGTGGTGCGCAAGCGCGCCGAGCATGAACTGGGCCGCAAGGCCGTGGACAATTCCCCGAACGCCTACGCCGCCAGCTTTTCGTGCCGCACGCTGGTCTACAAGGGCATGATGATGGCGCCGCAGGTGCCGAAGTTCTATCCGGACCTGGTGGACCCGCGCATGGTCAGCGCGGTGGCCGTGGTGCACCAGCGCTATTCGACCAATACGTTTCCGTCGTGGCCGCTGGCCCAGCCGTTCCGCATGCTGGCGCACAACGGCGAAATCAACACGCTGCGCGGCAACCGCAACGCGATGGCCGCGCGCGAAAAGCGCCTGAAGTCGGAGCTGTTCGGCAAGGACATCGGGAAACTGACGCCGATCCTGGAGGATTTCGGCAGCGACAGCGCCAATCTCGACAACGCGCTGGAATTGCTGACGCTGGGCGGGCGCGAAATCCATCACTCGCTGCTGATGCTGATGCCGCAGGCGTGGGGCCAGAAATATCCGATGGGGCCGGACATGCGGGGCTTCTTCGAGTACCACGCGGGCATCATGGAGCCGTGGGACGGCCCCGCCGCCGTGGCGTTCACGGACGGCCGCCTGGTGGGAGCGAGCCTCGACCGCAACGGCCTGCGGCCGGTGCGCTACACGCTTACGAAAAACGGGTTCATGGTGCTGGCTTCCGAAGCCGGCGTACTGGACATTCCGGCCGAACAGGTCGCCGAGAAGGGCTCGCTGCGCCCCGGCACGATGCTGCTGGCGGACCTGGCGACGGGCCGCCTGATGAAGGATGCCGAAATCAAGATGCATCTGGCCCGGCGGCGGCCGTACCGCCGGTGGGTCGAGGAGAACCACATTTCCATCCACGGATTCTTCGGCGCGGTAAACGCCGGCGAAGAGCCGACGGGGCCGTTGGCGCCGCAGCATCGGCTGTTCGGTTATACGCGGGAGGACATCCGCGTGGTGCTCGATACCATGGCGGTCAAGGGTTCGGAGCCGGTGGGTTCGATGGGCAGCGACCAGCCGCTGGCCGTGCTGTCCGAAAAGCCGCAGTTGTTCTACTGGTACTTCAAGCAGCTGTTTGCGCAGATCACCAACCCGCCGATCGATTCGATCCGCGAAGAACTGGTGATGTCGCTGATGACCTTCCTCGGGCACAGCCCGGACATCCTGAGCGAGGGGCCGACGCTGGCCCGGCTGGTGAAACTGCAGCATCCGATCCTGTCCAACGCGGATTTGACGCGCATCCGCAACCTGAACAGCGAGTTTTTCAAGGCCACGACCGTGACGATGGGATTCGCCGCGGATGCGGAGGACCCGGGGCGGGAACTGGAACGCGCGCTGGCGGAGATGTGCGGCAACGTCCTGTCCGCGGTCCAGGCCGGCAACACCCTTGTCGTGCTGAGCGACCGCGACCTGCCGGCCGGGCAGGCGCCGATCCCGGCGCTGCTGGCCACGGCGGCGGCGAACCAATCGTTGCGCGAGACCGGCTTCCGGACCAGCACCGGATTGATCGTCGAAACCGGCGAAGCGCGCGAAGTGATGCACATGGCGCTGCTGCTGGGGTTTGGCGCGGCGGCGATCAATCCCTACCTCGCCTTTGCGACCGTGGCGGAAATGTCGCGGGCGGACACCCTGAGCGTGCGCACGAACGAGGTGCGGTCGCTGGTGAACTACATCCGGGCCCTGAACAAGGGATTGCTGAAGATCATGTCCAAGATGGGCGTGTCGACGCTGCGAAGCTACCGCAATGGCCAGCAGTTCGAGGCCGTGGGGGTAAACCGTTCGGTGCTGGACAAGTATTTCACGGGCACCACGTCCCGGGTGGAAGGCATCGGTCTCGCGGAAATCGCGCGCGAGGCGCTGGCCCGGTACGAGGATGCGCGGCAGGCGGTGCCGGAAGCGCCGCTGCCAGCCGGCGGGCAGTACAGCTGGCGGGCGGACGGCGAGCGCCACCTATGGACGGCGCAAAGCATCAGCGCGCTGCAGCAGGCCACGCGCACGGGCGACTGGGAGCTGTATAAAAAATATGCCACGATGGTCAACGACCAGTCCGAGAAGCAAAGCACCCTGCGCGGGTTGTTTTCCATCCGGGCGGCGGGGCCGGCGGTGCCGCTGGACGAGGTCGAACCCGAGGCGGTGATCATGCGCCGGTTCATGACGGGCGCGATGAGCTTCGGGTCGCTGGGCAAGGAAGTGCACGAAACGCTGGCCATGGCCATGAACCGGATCGGGGGGCGCAGCAACAGCGGCGAAGGCGGCGAGGATCCCGCCCGCTACAAGCCCGGGCCGAACGGGGAGAACCTGTGCAGCGCCATCAAGCAGGTGGCCAGCGGCCGCTTCGGCGTCACCACGGAATACCTGGTGCACGCGAAGGAACTGCAGATCAAGATCGCCCAGGGCGCGAAGCCGGGCGAAGGCGGGCAGCTGCCCGGCCACAAGGTGACGCCGGACATCGCGCGGGTGCGCCATTCCACGCCGGGCGTGACGCTGATTTCGCCGCCGCCGCACCATGACATTTATTCGATCGAGGACATCGCGCAGCTGATCTACGACCTGCGCAACGCCAACGACGAAGCCGAGGTCAGCGTGAAGCTGGTTTCGGAGACCGGCGTCGGCACCGTGGCGGCCGGCGTGGCCAAGGCCCGGGCCGACCGGGTGCTGATCAGCGGGTACGACGGGGGGACGGGCGCCTCGCCGCTGTCGAGCATCAAGCACGCCGGCGCGCCGTGGGAGCTCGGCCTGGCGGAAACCCAGCAGACGCTGGTGCTGAACCACCTGCGCAACCGCATCCGGGTGCAGACCGACGGCCAGATCAAGACCGGCCGCGACGTCGTGGTGGGCGCCCTGCTGGGGGCGGAGGAGTTCGGTTTTGCGACGGCGCCGCTCGTGGTGTGCGGCTGCATGATGATGCGCAAGTGCCATACGAACGGCTGCCCGTTTGGCGTGGCCACGCAGGACCCGGAGCTGCGCAAGCGCTATGTCGGCCGTCCGGAGCATGTGATCCAATTCTTCCAGTTCATCGCGCGCGAAGTGCGCGAGCTCATGGCCTCGCTGGGATTCCGCAAATTCGACGACCTGGTGGGACGTTCGGACCTGCTCGACACCAACCGCGCCATCACGTTCTGGAAGGCGAAGGGGCTGGATTTCAGCGCCGTCTTCCACCGCGTGGAGGCCAAGCCTGAAGATACGCGATTCACCAGCCCGCAACCTTCGTCCATCCAGGACGCCATGGGCTATGAACTGCTGCCGCAGCTGGCGGAGGCGCTGAAGGGCGGGAAGCCGGTGAAGATCCGGCGCGCCATCCGCAACACGGACCGCGCGGCGGGCACGCTGATTGCCAGCCGCATTGCCCGCCAATACGGGCATGCGGGGCTGCCGGCGGACCAGATCACCCTGGAGTTCGACGGTTCGGCGGGGCAGAGTTTTGGGGCATTTGCCACGCGGGGGCTCACCCTGATCCTCAACGGCGAAGCCAACGATTATCTGGGCAAGGGCCTGAGCGGCGGCAAGATCGTCGTGAAGCCGGCACCGGGCGCGGCCTTCGATCCGGCGCTGAACACGATCGCCGGCAACGTCCTGCTGTATGGCGCGACCTGCGGCGAAGTCTACCTGAACGGCTGCGCCGGCGAACGGTTTGCCGTGCGCAACAGCGGCGCCTGGACGGTGGTGGAAGGCGTGGGCGACCACGGATGCGAATACATGACCGGCGGCCGGGTGGCGATTCTCGGCCCCACGGGCGTGAATTTCGCGGCCGGCATGAGCGGCGGCATCGCCTATGTCCTGGATGAAACCGGCTCGTTCGATGCCCGGTGCAACCTGGAAATGGTCGACTTGGAATCGCTGGACGCCGCGGATGAAAAGGAGCTGCGCGGCATGATCGAGCGACACGCCGCCCAGACGGGCAGCCCCCGCGCCAAGGCCATCCTGGCCGACTGGCACCGCCACAAGGACCTGTTCGTCAAGGTGCTGCCCATGGAATACCGCCAGGTGCTGGGGCAGATGAGCCGCGACGATGCGGAAACCCGCCGCGAAGAAAAGGCGAAGGAGTAACCGATGAACCCCATCAACAGTTATCGGGCGTTTCTGGATTTCAAACGCGTCGAACCGGGCTACCGGCCCGTCGAGGAACGGGTGCGGGACTGGCGCGAAGTGGAACAGCATCTGTCGCCGGCGGAACTGACCCGCCAGGCGGCGCGCTGCATGGATTGCGGCATCCCGTTCTGCTACGGCGCCGGCTGTCCCCTGAAAAATCCCATTCCGGAGATGAACGCAGCGGCTTTGGAGGGGCGTTGGGATGATGCCCTGCAACTGCTGCTGACCACGTGTCCGTTCCCAGAAGTGACCGGCCGGATCTGTCCGGCATTGTGCGAAGGTTCCTGCTGCAATGCCAAGGACAGCGATGCGGTGGCCATTCGTCAGATCGAGCGGGAAATCGCCGACCGTGCGTTCGAGGAAGGCCGGATGGTGCCGCGGATACCGGCTCCGCGCAACGGGCGCACGGTCGGGATTGTCGGCAGCGGTCCGACGGGGCTGGCGGCGGCGGCGGATTTGAACCTGTGGGGTTTCGAGGTAACGGTTTATGAGACGGCCAAATTCGCGGGCGGTCTCCTGCGCTACGGCATTCCGGACTTCAAGCTGGAGAAGTGGATGGTGGAGCGGCGCATAGACCTGTTCCGGCGGGAAGGCGTGCGCTTCGAGTGCGGCGTGCAGGTGGGGGTGGATGTCTCGCTGGACTACATCCGGCGCAAGCATGATGCGGTGCTGCTGGCCTGCGGCGCGCGCGAGCCGCGCGACCTGAAGGTGCCGGGACGAAATCTGAAGGGCATCCACTTCGCCCTGAATTTCCTGACCCGCCAGAACCAGGTCCTCGGCGGCGAACTGGTGGAGACCAGTCCGGAGTGGTCGGCCCGCGGGCGCGACGTGGTGGTGATCGGCGGCGGCGACACGGGCAGCGATTGCGTTGGCACGTCGATCCGGCACGGGGCGCGCAGCGTGACGCAGATTGAAATCCTGCCCAAGCCTCCGGCCGGGCGGGCGGCGAACAATCCGTGGCCCGAATGGCCGCGGATCATGCGTTCATCGAGCAGCCACCATGAGGGCTGCGAACGGATCTTCAGCACCAACACGCTGGCGTTTGAAGGCGACGAAGCCGGCCGCGTGTACGGGATCCGCTGCGTGCAGGTGGAATGGCAGGGGCGGACACCCGTGGCCAAGCCCGGCACGGAATTCTTCCAGAAGGCCGACCTCGTGCTGCTGGCGATGGGTTTCACCGGTCCGGCGCAGGGTACACCGTCCGGCGAAGGACTGCCGAACGTCTGGGCGGCAGGCGACATGGTGACCGGACCGACGCTGGTGGTGTGGGCGGCGGCGAGCGGCCACGAGGCGGCGCGCAGGATCGCCGCGCACCTGCGGCTCCCCGCGCATGCGTGATTCCGCGGTGCGGGATAAGCAAGAAAAATCCGTCCAGGGGACGCCAATTATTTCTTCGTAAAAATGGCGCCGGCACGTTGAAAAACAGGTGGGCGGTGCTATGCTTGCAATAGCCGAAAGGCGAGTCGTTCTTTGATGAATTATTCGTGGATTTCTTCCCTGCCCTGCGCGACAGGGGCCTAGTTCTCCTACCCAACACCATGAAACCCGGGAGCTGGTGTTCGTTTGTGGACGGCATGTCCGATCCCCGGAATCTCCGGCAAGCAAGCGACAGGTTCCCACCTTATGTACATAAGGTCAGGAGATTCGCCCCACCGGCATGGCGGGGATTTTTTTGCATCGCCTCCGGCCGGGGGAGGAGTAGAATGTGGACATCATGAACTTCATCCAGCGCGTCAAAGCGGTCTTCACCGGCAAAAAAACCGCCAAGCATGTTCCCGCCGTTCCCGCCAACGTACCCAAACCGAAGAAACCCCATTTGGAGAAGCCGGCGCATGGCCGCCGGTTCGAGGAAAGCCCGCGCCGGGCGGTGACCGCGGAGCCCGAAGTGTGGCGCGGCGGGCCGCACAAGAAGCGCGGTGAACACCATCCGCCGGCCCATCCCCATCCCCATCATGCGGAGGCGGGCAAGGGGAACAAACAGGCGACCCCGTGGAATCCGGCCGAATACCAGGTGCCGGAGGCCGAGGGGAAGACCCGGTTCCTCGATCTAGGCTTGCCCGAGGTGCTGATGCACGCGCTGTCTGACCTGGAATTCCGCTATTGCACACCGATCCAGGCCAAGTCGTTGCCGATTTCCCTCGACGGCGCCAACGTCTGCGGCCGCGCCCAGACCGGAACTGGCAAGACCGCCGCATTCCTGCTGACCATCTTCAAGCAACTGCTCGAGAAACCAGCGGCGCCCGACCGCCGCAAGGGCTATCCGCGCGCGCTCATCATGGCGCCCACGCGCGAGCTGTGCATGCAGATCGCCCGCGACGCCGAAGACCTCGGCAAGTATACGGGATTGCGCACGTTGGCGGTCTACGGCGGCATGGACATGCAGGGCCAGCGCGCCATCCTGCGCGACAAGCACGTGGACGTCGTCGTCGCGACCCCCGGACGTTTGCTGGATTTCCGCCAACGGCAGGACGTCGATTTCTCCAAGGTCGAGATTCTCGTCATCGACGAAGCCGACCGCATGCTGGACATGGGATTCATTCCCGACATGAAGCGCATCGTCTTCGGTTGCCCGCCGAAGAGCGAGCGCCAGACCATGCTCTTCAGCGCCACACTCACGCCGGAAGTGACTCGTCTGGCCACCCAATGGATGCACAATCCGGTGACGGTGGACATCGAGAACGAGCACGTGGCGGCCGACACCATCGACCAACGCGTCTACATCGTTACCAGCGAGCAGAAGTTCACGATCGTCTACAACATCCTGCGGCAGATGAAGCCGGAGCGGGTGATCCTCTTCGGCAACCGGCGGGACTCGACGGAACTGCTGTGCGATAACCTGCGCAGCCAAGGCGTGGACGTGGCGCTGTTGTCCGGCGCGGTGGATCAGCACAAGCGCGTGAAAGTGCTCGAAGACTTCCGCAGCGGCAAAGTGGCGGTGCTGGTGGCGACGGACGTCGCCGGGCGCGGCCTGCACATCAACGGCATCGACCTGATCATCAACTACAACATGCCGGAGCAGGCGGAGGACTACGTGCACCGCATCGGCCGCACCGGGCGGGTGGGGGAAAAGGGCATATCGATCACCTTCGCCGACGAGATCGACAGCTACTACATCCCGGCGGTCGAGGAGTACATGAAGCAGCCGCTGAAATGCGTGCCGCCGCCGGAGGAGTGGCTGGCGCCGATTCCCAAGCCCATGCTGGAAAAAAAGCGCCGTTCCCGGCCGGCGGGCGGGGGATTTGGCGGGCGCGGCGGGCCGCGTGGCGGCCATCGCGGCGGCAACCGGGGCGGTCCCCGCCGCCGCTGAAAAAATCCCTTGCGAAACAGGGCGGCTGCTGGTAGGTTGCGCGCTCGACGATTGCCTAGGAAATGTGACGCTTGGGGCAGTAGCTCAGTTGGTAGAGCATTACGTTCGCAACGTAGGGGTCGAGGGTTCGAATCCCTTCTGCTCCACCAAGCTATGCACAGATCCTGAAACCCCATGTGGTGGGGTAGCGAAGTGGCCAACCGCATCAGACTGTAAATCTGACCTCTATGAGTTCGAAGGTTCGAATCCTTCCCCCACCACCATCCCTGATTTTCATGGCGGCTTATGGTTGCTCCCGCTTGCCATTGCCGCAGCTTGTGCT
>CAZMOR010000147.1:0-1950 GCA_964567795.1 uncultured Verrucomicrobiota bacterium | reverse complement strand
TGCTCCACGCCCACGTCTTGAAAATCGCCCATCCGCGCGACGGCCGCCCCCTCGAATTCACCGCCCCGCCGCCGGCCGATTTCCGCGCCGCGCAGCGCGCGCTGACGGGAACCCCATGAACGCCGGAACCACCGCCCCCATGCGGGGAATCGCGGCTCACGCCTCCGCCGCCGTTTTTCCACACTGTGGAAAAAAGTTTTCCACACTGTGGAAAAATGGCTCAAAGTTTTTCCATGGTGTGGAAAAATCCCATGATCCCGCGCAACTGCCCCGTCTGCAACGTGCCGCTCCGGCCGGAGGCCTATGAAGGCCTCCTGATCCAGCACTGCCCGCAATGCCAGGGCCATCTGATTGAACGCGCCCGCCTGGAGGCCCTCCAGCGCATCCCGCAGCAAACCCTCGCGGAACTGGAGGCCGAAGCCCAGGCCGGCTTCACCGGCGATACCGCCTCGCCGCTGCGCTGCCCCCGCTGCCGCGTCACCATGTTCAAGCGGCCGCTCTCCGTCCCCGGCTTCCAGTTGCACCTCGACCTCTGCCTCGACTGCCAGCTCGTCTGGCTCGATGGCGGCGAACTCGCCCTGGCCCAGCTTGCCTACCAGGCCACGCCGAAATTCCGCGACACCCAGGAAATGCAGCGCCGCGCCGAAGCCCTCGATGCCGACCCCGAACGCAAGGCGGCCTACGACGAAGCCGTCGCCAAGCTGCCCCTCAAGCCGCCGCCCGACCGGAAAAGCCTGGGGGAAATGTTCTGCCATGATCTGTATTGGTCGTTGATGCATCCTCCCATTTGGGGCTACCGCCTATGACTCCTGAAAACCCCGCCGGCCTCCGCCTCCAGAAATTCCTCGCCGCCGCCGGCATCGGCTCGCGCCGCCACTGCGAGGAGCTGATCACCGCCGGCCGCGTCCGCGTCGACGGCGGCGTCGTCACCGAACTTGGCACCCGCGTCGATCCGGACCGGCAGCGCGTCGAACTCGACGGCCACGCCGTCCGCGCCGAGGCGCACCGCACCTATCTCGCCGACAAGCCGCGCGGCATCCTCTGCACCTCGCACGACCCCGAAGGCCGCCCCACCATCGTCGAATGGGCCGCGCAAATGGGCGCCGACCCGCGCTTGCGCCTCTATACCATCGGCCGCCTCGACTACGACAGCGAAGGCCTCATCCTCCTCACCAACGACGGCGCCCTCGCCCAGGCCTTCGCCCACCCCCGCAACCACGTCGAAAAGGAATACCGCGCCTGGACCGACCGGCCGGTCACCCGCGAAGAGATTGAAGCCATGCTCGACGGCATCGAGGACAACGGCGAACTCCTGCGCGCCCTCGACGTCATTCCGGAAGGAACCGGCGCCCGGCCCACCCTGCGCATCGTCCTTGGCGAAGGCCGAAACCGCCACATCCGCCGCATGTTGCAGTTCCTCGGCCTCCACGTCATCCGCCTCCGCCGCATTCGCGTCGGCTCCCTGACCGAGGCCGATCTCCGCGGCCAGCCCCTCCGCGAACTGTCCCCTTCCGAGCTCGACCGCCTGGCTTCGGAACCGTAGACTTTCTGAATGTCCTTCTTCCTGCGCATGACGCGTGCTGCTCTCGTTGCCGGCGGCCTCCTGGTTCTGATTTTGGCGCAGCCGGGATTCGCCAGCGAGGCGCCGGGCACGATTCTCGCCCGCATGGATATTTCCGGCCCGGTCTCCTCCTTTCCGCTGCCCGCCTATGCCCAGCTTCAGGATTCCACCGGCCAATTCTATCTACTCGTAGAAGGCACCTCCGCCAACCTGGCGCAATCCGGCCAAACCTTCCAGATTCTCGATCAGGACGCGGCGGCCGGAAATTTCATCCTGGCCTATGAATTCCGTCCCGGCGCCCGGCAGGCCGCGCACGCTCAATTCCGCGTCGTCCACGATGACGGCCGGCGCCTGGTCATCCGGTCCGAGGCCATTCCGGCGGACATTGA
>CAZMOR010000146.1:0-1593 GCA_964567795.1 uncultured Verrucomicrobiota bacterium | reverse complement strand
GGCTGTGGACCGAAAGCGTGTCCGGCGGCAGTTTCGCCAGCGCCATGTAGGCCACGAACTCGTTGAAGACCGTCTTCTGCGCCATCAGTTGCCCCGCCGGCTGCGCCTCGCTCCACGGCACGCCGACCAGCCACATCGCCGGCGCCATGATCCAGCCCAGCATGCGCTCCAGCGAGAGCGGCGTGCCCAGCGGGATCAGCCCCAGCGCCTGGTTCACCAGCGAGACCACCGCGATGATGGCCACCAGCATGATCGCCACGTTCACCATGACCTTTGCGCCGTCGTTCGCCCCCACCAGCAGGGCGTCCACCACGCCGTGCGTCTCCGCCTTCAGGTCCGGAATCTCGTGGTCCGTTTCGCCGGCCTCCGCCGGCACCATCAGGCGCGCCACCATCACCGCCGCCGGCGCGCTGATGATCGACGCCACCACCAGGTGCCCCAGGATGAGGCCCGGCAGCACCGGCTCCAGGATCGAGGCATAGACGATCATCAGCGTCCCCGAGATCGTCGTCATGCCCGCCGTCATCACGCACATCAGCCCCGCGCGGCCGAGCTGACCGACGTAGGGCTTGATCAGCAGCGGCGCGTCGCTCTGCCCCATGAACACGTTGGCGGCCACCACGACGCCCTCCGCCCCGCCCAGGCCCATCGTGCGCCGCAGCAGGTGCGCGAACGCCGCCACCACCTTCTGCAGGATCCCGAAATGGAACAGCACCGCGCTCAGCGCGCCGACCACGATCAGCATCATCAGCGGGCCGAAGAAGAACAGCGAGGGCGCCGCCGTTGCCCCGTCCACGGTCTGGAACGGCGACGGCCCGCCGGTCAGGTAGCCGAACACGAAGGCGCCGCCTTCATGGCTGGCGCGCTCGATCGCATGCACCACCCGGTTCAACTGCGCCAGCGCCTGCCGGCACACCGGCACCTTGACCAGCAGCAGCGCGAACAGGAACTGCAGGCCGATCCCCCACGCCACGACCTTCCATTGCACCCGGCGGCGGTTCTCGCTCAGCAGCCACGCCAGCGCCACCAGCACCACGATGCCCAGCACTCCGCGCAGAATCCACATGACCGTGCCTCCGTTGTTGCGCCGGCCGCCGCTACTGCGGCAGGTTCACCCAGATCCGGTACGCGCGCTGCGTGTGCACCGTCGCACCGCTGTTGGTCGCCGCGCCCGTATCCACGAACACGTGCCGGTTCGTGAAGGGTTCCAGGTTCGTCCATGTGCCGTTCGCCGCGAACGGGCTCCAGGCCTGCGGCCGGTTCGTCAGCGTGCCGTCGATGAATTCAATGCGGTACGCGCGGTTCGACACCGCCGCGACCGACACCTGCGCGCCCGAAACGCTTTGCATGTTCGCCACTTCGAAGACGCTGGTCGGATTGACCGGGCTGAGCCCCGCCACATACATCTGCCAGACGGCCGAAACGCCGTTCGAGGCGGTTTGCGCCGCCAGCGTCTCGTATTCGGCCCCGGTATGTTCGCCGGCATAATAGGTGTCCAGCCAGGCGTACGGCACGGCCACCGGCGCATTAGAGGTGGCCGTCGCCGGCGCCGCGGCTTCCTCGATCTTGAGGTACTGCACGATGGCCCCGTCG
>CAZMOR010000145.1:0-36040 GCA_964567795.1 uncultured Verrucomicrobiota bacterium | reverse complement strand
GACGGCACCAGCGGCACGTAGAGGTCGTACATGTCCAGGTCCGCCAGCCCCAGGGCCCGCTGGCGCAAGCCGAGATAGCGATGAAACAGCGGCAGCGCCCCATGCGTGGCGGCAATCAGCCCGTCATAGACCGCCACGGGCACCTGGTCGTCGAACAGCGCTGCCTCCAGCGCGGACGGGAAATGCCGCACCTGGGCCATGTACACGTGCGCCTTGACCGTGGCCGACAGCGTCGAGGCGATCGTGTTCTGGAGCTTGCCGTAGCCGCCCAGCAGCGTCTCGAACGCGGCCTTGCGCACGCCGCGGTCGGCATTCTCCAAATGCGCCCGGTAGGTGCCTTCGGTCAGCGGCAGCGGCTGGCCGTCCGCCCCCGGAATGTCCGGGAAGGCCATGTCGGCGTTGGTCAGCAGGCTGAACGTCTGCTCGGACGCCGCAAACACCTCCGCTCCGCGCGCGAGCAGCGTCTCTTCCGCGGTGGACAGCACGTGCGGCTTGTTGCGCAGCACCTTCAGCAGCGTGCGCCGGCAGTCCTGCAGCTCCGGGGCCTCCATCCACGCGCGCAGCTCCGCCTCGGGATGCGACAGCAGTTCCGGCGTGATCCAGGCGCATTGCGCGGCCAGTTCGGCGTAGCGGGCGCGGATGCGCGCTTCGCGGGCCTGGTTGCCGGCGTGCACCGTGTCCTCGTCGTGACGCAGATGGGCATAGGTGTGCAGCCGCTCCAGCAGGCGGTCCAGCGCGGTCTCGGCGTTCAACAGTTGCGCGACCACCGCCGCGGAATCCAGCTTGCCCTGGAGCGCCAGGATCGGCGCCACCCGTTCAGCGAGGCGCCCGAAATCGGCCTCCCAATCCTCCGGCGTGGCATAGAGGGGCGCCAGGTCCCACGTCAAGGCTTCGGGAACTTCGCTGCGGACCGGCACGGGAGCATGTTCAGGTTGCGGATTCATGTTCCTTAAAGTCCACGAATCCCCCGTCCGCTTCAAGCATCTTCGGCTTTGGCATTTCCGGCGCCATGCCCTATGCTTCCGGCATGAAGAAACTGCTGAAATTCCTCGTCTGGCTTGCCGGCGTGGCGGTTTTCCTGCTCGTCACCGCCCATTTCACGCTCCAGCACCTCCTCAACACCCCGGATTTCAAGAAGACCATGACCGGGTTCATCGAGCGCGCCACCGGCCGGCCGGCCGATTATGGCCGCATCGACTACCGCCTGTTCCCCTTTTCGCTGGTGGTCGCGGATGCCGTGCTCAAGGAAAAAGACGGCCAGCAGGAGTTCGCCTCCATCCGCTCGTTCTCCGCGGCCGTGGACTTCCGGAACAAGGAAATCACCTCCGTGAAGCTGGACCAGCCCGCGATCCGCATCGTGCAGCGGGAGGACGGCACGTACAATTTCTCGGACCTCGGCGACGCCAGGCCGGCCGGGAAGGCCCAGGAAACTCCCGCCGGAAAACCCGCGCCGGAGATGCCGGCGCCGGCCGGCAAGCCCGCGGCGCCGCCGCTGGCCATCCGCCTTGTGGAGATCGACCGGGCCCATTTCGAGTTTGTCCGCATCGATGCCGCCGGACAGGCCAGCACCTTCACGCTGACCAATCTGGATTTTCAGCTGAAGGATTTTGCCACGGACAAACCGCTCCGCATGGAGGGCCGCATGACCATCGGCCGGAAATCCGGCCTCCAGTTCACGGTCAGCGGCCCGGCACCGGGCGAATACGGCCGGAACGCGGGCGCCTGGCCCGTGGACCTCCATGCCGACCTCGATCTCGCGGATTTCGCGGATCTGCAGGTCTTCCTGCCGACCAATACGCTGCCGTTCGAAAGCCTGCGGGCCACGCTCCAGCTGCAGGGCGCCCTGACGGACAAGCTGTCCGTCCAGTTGAACCTCCGGACGCCCGCGGCCACGGCCACGCATCCGGTGGCGCTGGATCTCGACCTGCAGGCCGGGCTGTCGCTGCCCGCGCCGGTGGCGCAGCACCTGTTTGCGGGTGCACCCCTGCCGGAAAGCTTCCAATACAATCCGCCGCCGTGCCAGCCGCCCGCGGGCACGGTTTCGCTGGCAACGAACCCCGCCGTGGCCCTGCTGCTTCGCCACCTGCAGGTCCAGGCGCAGGTCGCCTTTCCGCAAATCGCCTACGGCCAGAATCTGCTGGAACAAGGACAGGCGACGGCCTATCTGCGCGAGGGCGTGCTGACGGTCCCGCTGCTGAAATGCAACGCCTACGGCGGCACGCTCGAAGCCCGCGGCAACGCCCAGCTCCTCGCCTGTCCGCTGTCCTACCAACTTGAACGCCTGACGGCGGACCAGGTGGCCATCGAGCAGGCGCTAGCCGCCAACGGCCTGGATGCCATCGCCAACGTTTCGGGCACGTTGCATCTCCAGGCCAGCGCCAGCGGCCATGCCGTCGCCGATCCGGCCTTCCGCTCCCTGGCCGCCGACGCCACGGCCCGCATGGAGCACCTGCAAACCGTCGGCTCCGGCGGCTCCCTGATGGATCGCGTCTGGATGCAACTGGACAACCCCATCCTGCTCCAACTCCTGCCCCGGCTGAAAACGAAAGTGGCGGAAGCCCAGGCGGCCTCGGCCACCGTCACCACCACCCGCTACGACGAGGCCACCGCCACCCTGGCCCTGCGAAACGGCATCGCCACGCTTTCCGACACCCGCCTGGCCATGCCCGGCTACCGCCTGGCCCTTGCCGGCGCCCTGTACCCCTTCGACGACCGCATGGATCTGGCGGCCCGCCTGAACGCCTCCCCCGAGGAAACCACCCGCCTCACCGGCGGCAAGGACCTGGCGGCGTACCTGCCCTATGAAAACGGCGGCCTGCTGGTGCCCCTGGCCATCCGCGGCCCGTTGCAACAGCCCCAGGTGGTTCCCGACCTGGACTTCCTGCTGAAAAACGCCCTGAACAGCAGCACCAATTCCGAAACCGGATCGGTCCTGGACGGCTTGTCGAAATCCGACCGCAAACATGTGGAAAAAGGCCTCGAAATCCTGAACAACCTTTTGCAGCCGTAACGCTTCGCCCGCCGCCCATTTTCAGGTTTGACGCCCCCTCCATCCCCGGCCTATGCTTCCGGGATTGCGATTCAGTTGCTGTAGCTTTTGTTTCTAAGGAGCCCGCCATGGAAGAAATCACATTGGACCAGATTCCCCGCAAGACCCGCGATCTCTTTGAAAAAGCCATGTCCGCCCTGGAACGCGGCAATGCGGGCTATGCGCTGGACATGTTGAAGCAGGTCGTCGCCGTGGAACCGCGGTTCCTGCTCGCGCGGAAGAACCTGCGCATCGCCCAGGTCAAGGCGCTGCTGGCGACCAAGCCCAACGCCATGACCCACCAGATGGCCTCCTTGAAGGGCGCCTTCACGCTGATGGGCGCCGAAGGCAAGCTCAAGAAGGATCCGAAAGCCGCGCTCGAAGGCGCGGAAAAGCTGCTGGCCCTGGACCCCCTCAACCTGCCCTTCCTGAAGTTCTTCGCCAAGGCCGCCGAAGCCGCGGAAATGCCGGAACTCGCCGTCCAGACCCTCGAAATCGCCCGCCCCTATTTCGCCAAGGACGTCGAATATCTGCGCCTCCTCGCCCGCTTGTACATCACCACCAACCAGCCCGGCGGCGCCAAGGACTGTTATGCCGCCGTGGCCGAGCTCCTGCCCAACGACCAGATCGCCATCAAGAACCTCAAGGATGCCGCCGCGCTCGACACCATGAAGGTCGGCAACTGGACCGACATGAAGAGCGATTTCCGGTCCAAGCTCAAGGACCAGAAGGAAGCCATCCGCCTGGAGCAGCAGGCCAAGTCGGTCAAGGGCGACAGCGATATCGACGCCCTGATCGCCGACCGGATGCGCGACATCCAGCGCGAACCGCAGAACATGAATTTCCGCCGCGCCCTGGCCGATTTGTATGTGCGCGCGGAGCGCTACGAAGACGCCCTCCAGGCCCTCGACGAGGCCACCAAGGCCGCCGGCCGCTCCGATCCCCAGATCGAGCGCACGGTCTCGCAGATCAAGGTCCGCCAGTTCGACGCCGCCATCGCCGCCGCCAAGGCCGCCGGCGATGAAGCCGCGGCCGCCGCCAAGGAACAGGAAAAGGCCACCTTCCTCTACGACGACGCGACCACCATGGTCAAGCGGTACCCGAACGACCTCCAGTTCCGCTACGAACTCGGCTACCAGTATTACATCCGCAACCAGTACAACGATGCCATCGAGGAATTCCAGCTCGCCCAGCGCAATCCGCAGCGCCGCACCCGCGCCTTGTACTACCTCGCGCTCTGCTTCACGGCCAAGGGCCAGTTCGACATCGCCTTCGAACAGCTGCAGAAAGCCGCCTCCGAACTCACCCTCATGGACGAGACCAAGAAGGATGTCGTCTACGAGATGGGCGTGCTCGCGGAAAAAATGGGCCGCGCCCAGGATGCCATCGGTTACTTCAAGGAAATCTACGCGGTCGACATCAAGTACCGCGACATCACCCAGCGCATCGAAGCCGCCTACCAGAAGAAGTAAGCGCGCTCATGAAGAAATCCGCGCCGCTTCTGCTCGCCGGCCTGGTTGTGGCCGCCGCCCCCTGGTGGGCCGGCTGCTCCCTCTTCAAATCCGACGAGACCCCGGCCGCCGCCCCGGCCGCCGCCTATCCGCGGCCCGCCCCCGGCGAATTCTCGGTGATGGCCTTCACCCTCAATCAATACGCGCTGATGGACCGCGACGGCAACGCCGACACCCTTGAGCCCAAGCCCCGCGAGGAGGCCGAGGCCATCATGGCCGCCATCCACGATGTTTCCCCGGACATTCTTGCCGTGGAGGAAATGGGCGATCCCGCCGCCTGGGCCGAATTCAAGTTCAGCCTCCGCCAGGCCGGCCTGGAATACCCCAACGAGGAATACCTGCGCCGCGGCCGGTCCGAATTGAACATGGCCGTCCTCTCGCGCTTCCCGATCGTGGAGCGCCAGTCCCATACCGACGACACCTATACCATCGGCCCCACCCAGTTCCCCGTCATGCGCGGCTTCATCGACATCACGATCGAAGTCAATCCGCAGTACCGCTTGCACCTGATGGTGGCTCATCTCAAATCCAAGGTCTTCCACTCCTTTGGCCAGGCCGAAATGCGCCGCAACGAGGCCCGCCTGCTGAACAACCATGTCCGCGACATCCTCAAGGACAACCCCGAGGCCAACCTGCTGGTCGTCGGCGATTTCAACGACGATCCCTCCTCCGCCGCCCTGCGTGAAATCCGTGCCTACAAGGGCGAAACCATCCTCAACGACCTGCGCCCGACCGACACCGTCGGCGACGCCTGGACCCATCGCGAAAACGACGACAACTACCACCGCATCGATTACATGCTCGCCAGCCGCGGGCTGTTGCCGGAGGTCGTGCCGGATAAATGCTTTGCCGTCCGGGCAGCCGGCCTGGAGCGCGCCTCCGACCATCGTCCGCTCGTCGCCACCTTCACCGCCGCGGAACACGGTGCGGATTCGGCGCCGGATCTCTCCACCCGCATCCCGCCCGAGATTCCGCAAAACGACTGACGAGGAGCCGCCATGGCCACTCCCAACCCCACTGCCATCCTGCTGGTTTCCTGTCCCGATCAGCGCGGCATCGTCGCCGCCCTCTCCACCTTCATCACCCAGAACAACGGCAACATCATCGCCCTCGACCAATACGTGGATACGGAAGAAGGCGTTTTCTTCGCCCGCATGGAATGGGAACTCGCCGGCTTCGCCTGCCCCTTCGAGCAGTTCGCCACCCGTTTCGCCCCCGTCGCCGAGCCGCGTCAAATCAAATGGACCCTGCACCGCTCCGACCAGCCCCTGCGCATGGCAGTGATGGTTTCCAAGCAGGCCCATTGCCTCTACGACATCCTGGCCCGCCATGAAAGCGGCGAATGGCCCGCGGAAATCGCCCTCGTCCTCTCCAACCACGAGGATCACCGCGGGCTCGTCGAGCGCCACGATCTCCCCTTCCACTGCATTCCCGTCACGCCGCAGGACAAGGCCGACGCCGAGGCCCGGCAGATCGCCCTGCTCCGCCAGGCCAACGTGGATGTCGTCGTGCTCGCCCGCTACATGCAGATTCTCAGCCCCGCCTTCGTGCAGGCGTTCCCGATGCGGATCATCAACATCCACCACTCCTTCCTGCCCGCCTTCGCCGGCGCCAACCCCTACCGCGCCGCCCATGACCGCGGCGTGAAAATCATCGGCGCCACCGCCCACTACGTCACCGAAAAGCTCGACGAAGGCCCCATCATCGAACAGGACGTCATCCGCGTTTCCCACCGCCAGGGCGTCGACGACCTCGTCCGCCTCGGGCGCGACCTGGAGAAAATCGTCCTCTCCCGCGCCATCTATTGGCACCTGCACCACCGCTTGCTGGTCTATAAAAACCGCACGGTCGTGTTCTCCTGATGGATCCCGTGGCCCTCGAATCCCTCCGCGCGCGGCTGCGCGACTGCGACCGCGAATTGCTTCGCGCCCTGGCCGCCCGCGCCACATTCCCGCGTGAGCCGCGGCCCGTTTGGCCGGGTGAAAACCGCCGCCTGCCCCCGCCCCCGCTGGCGGAAATCCTGTACGCCCTCGCCCCTGCCGGCGCTGTCGGCGACCCCGATGCGGGGAATCGCGGCTTGATTGCCGCACTCGCCGCGCGCCAGCAGCTCGCCTGCGAAATCGCCGACGCCAAAGCCGGCCTCCGCCGCGACGACGTCCGCGCCGCCCTGGCCCTCGGCGACCGCGAACAGCTTGCGCTCCTGCTGACCGATCTCGCCGCCGAACTGCGCACGCTGGATTTCATCCGTAAATCCGCACCGGAAACCGCCCCCGGCTTCGATCCCGACCTCGCCCTCTTTCTCTGGCGCGAATACGTCATTCCCTGGACCCGCCAGTCTGAGGTCGACCACCTCGCCGCCCCCTGACGTTTTCCACACTATGGAAAAACGTTGATGGATTTTTCCACACTGTGGAAAAAAGTTTTCCACAGTGTGGAATAGCCGAGTGCCGAGCCCAAGCCGCAGGCGCAGGGCGAACGCGAGGTCTATAGCGAAGCGCGCCGCGCTTCGAGCGAGTGAGGCTCCGCGAACGGAGCGGCAACACCTTTCTCCGAGGCATGAGCCGTGAGCCCCCGCACGGGGGCGGCGGGTCTAGGCTTTGGCGCGGAAGCGTGCGATCAGCGTGTTCGTGGAGCTGTCGTGCTTCAGTTCGGCACCCTTATTCTTGAGCTCCGGCAGGATACGGTTGGCCAGCACCTTGCCGAGCTGCACGCCCCACTGGTCGAACGAGAAGATGTTCCAGATCACGCCCTGCACGAAGATCTTGTGTTCGTAGAGGGCCACGAGCTGGCCGAAGGTCTCCGGCGTCAGCCTCTCCGCCAGCAGCGTGTTCGTCGGCCGGTTGCCGGGGAACGTCTTGTGCGGCACGAGCTTCTCCGGCACGCCCTCGGCGCGGCATTCGTCCGCCGTCTTGCCGAAGGCCAGCGCCTCGGTCTGCGCGAAGAAGTTGCTCATCAGCTTGGCGTGGTGGTCGCCGACCGGGTTGTGCGATTGGCAGAACCCGATGAAGTCGCACGGGATCAGCTTCGTGCCCTGGTGGATGAGCTGGTAGAAGGCGTGCTGGCCATTGGTGCCGGGCTCGCCCCACACCACCGGGCCGGTTTCATAGGTCACGATCTTGCCGTTCTTCGTCACGCGCTTGCCATTGCTTTCCATGTCGCCCTGCTGGAAATAGGCCGCGAAGCGAGCGAGGTACTGGTCGTAAGGCAGGAGCGCGGTGCTCTGCGCGCCGAAGAAGTTGCCGTACCAGAGGCCCAGCAGCGCCAGGATCACCGGCATGTTGCGCTCGAACGGGGCTGTCGCGAAATGGCGGTCCATTTCATGGTAGCCCTCGAGCATCCGCACGAAGTTCTCCGGGCCGATGGCGATCATCAGCGGCAGGCCGATGGCCGACGTCAGCGAGTAGCGCCCGCCGACCCAGTCCCAGAATTCGAACATATTGGCCGTATCGATGCCGAACGCCTGCACTTCCTTGGCCGCGGTCGAAACCGCCACGAAGTGCTTCGCCACCGCCCGCGGATCGCCCAGCTTCTCCAGCAGCCACGCCTTCGCCGTCTCGGCGTTGGTCATGGTTTCCTGCGTGGTGAAGGTCTTGGAGGCCACGATGAACAGCGTTTCCGCCGCATCCAGGTCGCGCACGGATTCCACGATGTGCGTGCCATCCACGTTGGAGACGAACCGGACCGTCAGGTCGCGCTGGCTGAAGGGCTTCAGGGCTGCATAGGCCATGACGGGGCCCAGGTCGCTGCCGCCAATGCCGATGTTGACGATGTTGCGGACGGGCTTGCCCGTGAATCCGAGCCACTTGCCCGCGCGCACCAGGTCGGCAAAGCCGCTCATCTTCTCCAGCACCGCATTCACCGCAGGCATGACATCCTTGCGGTCCACCAGGATCGGCGTGTTCGACCGGTTGCGCAGCGCCACGTGCAGCACCGGGCGGTTTTCCGTCTCGTTGATCTTACGGCCGGAGAACATCGCGTCGATTTCGCCGCGCAGGTCGGCCATGGCGCACAACGCCTGTAGCAGCTTCAGCGTCTCGGCGGTGGTCAGGTTCTTGGAATAGTCCAGATACCAGCCGCCGGCTTCGAGGCTGAAGGCCTTGCCGCGCGCGGGGTCCGCCGCGAAGAGCTCCCGCAGCGAGGCGGTCTTCATCTGCGCTGCATGGGCCTTGAGGGCCTTCCATTCCGCCGTCGTATCCAACCGTTTGCGCCGTGCCATGTTCAAATCTCCTTATGAAAACAGGGTTCAGAGTTCAGGGTTCAGAAACCCATCGCCTCCGAACCCTGTGACGGGGTCTCCAGACTACTTCTTGACCGCGATCCGCTTGAAGCGGCCGATCTGCGGCAGGTCGCCGACGATCGGGGCCGCGTAATCCAAGAAGGCCTTGGTCACGTCGCAGCCGCTGGCCGTGATGAACTCGTCGGGCATGTGGCGGGTTTCTTTCGCCACGCTGCGCAGTTCGACACGCTCGAAGAAGACCTGATACTTTTTGCCCTTCTTGCGGCGGATCGCCACGCTGCCATCCACGTCGCCGCTGGTGGCCAGCCGGACCGCCTCGCGGCCGACCGCAAAGGCTTCCTTCGCATCGTTGGCCGAGACCACGCCCGGGAACGAGCGCTGCAGGTAGCCGAACGTGTCGGCGCGCACGCGGGTGATGTCCGTCTTGGTCTTGATCAGGTTGGCCAAGGCATCGCCCAGGGCGCCGGAACCGGAAAGCTGCACGTTGCCGTGGCTGTCCACTTCCTTCGAGAAGGCGGCGGCAATCGCCGTGCCGGTGATGTCGGAGATGCCTTCCGAAACCGCCACGACGCAGCGGCCGTACTTCTCGACGACTTCCTTGACCTGCTGCGGGAACTTCTCCAGATCGAACGGCCGTTCGGGCAGGTAGATCAGGTGCGGGCCGGCGCCGGGATAGGTGCGGGCCAGCGCGGCGGCGGCGGTCAGGAAGCCGGCGTGGCGGCCCATGACGACGTTGATCTTGACGCCCGGCAGCGCCGCGTTGTCGAGATCGTCGCCCATGAACGCCTGCGCCACGAACTTGGCGCCGCTGGCAAAGCCCGGCGTGTGGTCGTTTTCGCGCAGGTCGTTGTCGATGGTCTTCGGAATGTGGAAGCAATGCAGCTCGTAGCCGGCTTTCTTGGCTTCCTCGTTGATGATGTGCGCGGTTTCGGCCGAGTCGTTGCCGCCGATGTAGAAGAAATAGCGCACATTGTATTTCTGGAGCTTTTCGAAGATCTTCGTGCAATCCTCAGGCGTGGGCTTCTTGCGGACGGAGCCGAGGCCGGAGGACGGCGTCTGGGCGACGGCCTTGAGCGTGGCGACGCTTTCGCGGCCCAGGTCGATCAGATTCTCGTTGAGAATGCCCTTGATGCCATGGAGGGCGCCGTAGATCTTCTTGATCTCCTTGTGCTTCTTGGCCTCCAGCACCGCGCCCACCAGACTTTGGTTGATAACCACCGTGGGACCGCCGCTCTGGGCGATCAGCATGTTGCCGACGACTTTTGCGATTTTCTTAGGCATAAAACGTTTTTCCTTTTCCGTGGGGGTTGCATCCACGCCCGCGAATGAAAGCAAAACCGCCCCCCCTCTTGCAAGCGGTTTTGCTGGTTCTGACGGCAGATTACGGGTTCGGAACGACTTCCAGAACCTGCGGCACTGCCGCCGTCCCGTCACCCGGGAACAGCAGCCACAAGTAGTTCAACGAGACGGGATTGTCTTCCAAATCCTTCGGCAGCGGCTGCCAGTTGATGGCATCGGTGCTGTAAAGGTACTGCACATTCGTCAACGACCCCGTCGCCATAACCACTTCCAACGCCGACAGCGTCAGGGCCGGCTTATATTCGATTACCAGATACCCCCCGCCGGCCTTTATTCCGGTCCAGGCCGTCGTTTCATCGCCATCCACCACCGCCCAGCCGGTTTCATCCTGAACACCGTCGCTGGTCAAGACGGTGACCGGCATCGGTTCCGGCATCGCCGTCTTCATTGCCGGTTCGGGAACGTCAAAGCTGCGAGTCGCCACCATGGTCTTGCGAGCGGTCAGCCGGGTTCCATAAACCTCCAGTTCCGAAACCAGCACACACTGGTTCGCCGAATTCGACAAACCCGTGAAGCGGACATAGCGCATGGCCTGATCCGCCACCGGCCAATCGTCCCAGCCGGCATGATCCTCCCCGCTGGCATCGGCCAGAAGCGACCAGGTGGAACCATCCACCGATGTTTCGATCCGATAACGGTGCACGCGGAACACCCAGTCCCAGTTCAACAGCCGCACCCGCGAAACGGTGGCTGTGGCCTTCAAGTCGACCGTGATGCTTCCCGGCGCCGCCAGGTTGGTCCAGATCGTCCAGCCATAATTGGTCGCGACCGTTTGAATGCCATCGAGCAAGGCGCCGGGTTGGCTGCCCTGGATCTTGCTGGCCGTAGCCCCGCCTGCGGCGAGGGCCAGATTCTCCCCGATATCGTCGTCCAATACGGTCGCCGTTACCAACTGATCCGGCGCATTGGACGTGGACACGGCAAATGTCGCCGTTTCGTTGTCACGGTTCCCATCCTGCGGCGCCGCCAAAGTAACGGCCTGCCAGACATCCCAGCAGGTTTTGTTGAAGGTGCGCACGGCGCCACTTTGGATGGTTAGATTCGTGTCCCCGGTGCGACGGGAGATGTTCAGGACAACGGTCCGTTCCGGGGCTTTATCGAGCCGGACGAAAAACCGGCCCTCGCCCCCTTCCCGCACATTGACCGCCGGGCGCCACACCACCGGTTTCGGCGGGGACATATCCCGAAGTCCATATACTTCCAACTCCGCCCATTTCACGCAGCCGTCAGCGGAATTGGACAGGCCGGTCAACCGCAGGTAGCGCAGCGCCTGGTTGGTCACCATCCAGTCATCCCAGCCGGCATGATCCTCGCCGCTGGCGTCCACTAGTCTGGTCCAGTTCGCGCCGTCGGCCGAGCCGTCCACCTGATATCGCTGGACCTGCCGGTTCCAATCCCAATTCAACAGGCGGATCCGCGAAACGGTCGCCAGCGCCTTCAAATCCAGAGTCGCCGACCCGGGCGGATCATTCGTCCAGAGGGTATACCCCCGGCCGGTGTCGTTGGTATGCACGCCATCTATCAGCTGCGGCATCTGGGCGGCCGTCCCCGGGGTGCCGGCCAGGGTGCTCCCGCTGGAGGACAGGGCCAGGTTTTCGCCGATATCATCATCCAGCACGGTGGCCGTCACATATTGATCCACGGCATCCGGAATGGAAATCCGGAATACCGCCTGCGCCCCATCGCTGTCGGCATCTTCGTCCGCCACGGCCGTCACCGCCTGCCATGCACTCCAGTTCTCCGGATCGAACCGCAACGGGACCCCGCTTGGAATACTCACGCCGCCGGCGCCGGCCAGGACATCGACTTGCACGACAACCGGACTGGCCGGCGCCTTGTTCAACCGGATGAAGAACCGGCCTTCGCCGCCTTCCCGCACATTGACGTTGGTCTGGCTGAGAACCAGGCAAACCCCCGGGCAATATACGTCAAAAGAAATGTCCACGTCCGGAGCCGGAGCCCAGTTTGGATCGCCCGGCTGTGAAGCGATCACATGCACGGTTCCTGTTCCGGAAAAGACCAGGCGGGTCCCCGATTCGTCCAACGCCGCCGGGCCGCTTGCGACGGCAAAGGTGACCGGCAGCCCGCTGGAAGCGGTGGCTGTCAATCCGGGGCGGGCCATCGCACTTTGCGAGCCGGGATTGGGGAAATCAATGGTTTGCCCGGCTCTTTCGATGACCAACGTTCCTGCCGCCATGCCCGTATAATCATCGTTCGCCACTTCCGCCGTGACCAGGTAGGTGCCGGCGGCCACCGGAGGCAGATTGCTGGCCGTCTGGGCCGCACCCTCTTGCCGCACGGACCGGCGGGAACCGGTGTCTTCCTGATATACGATGTCCACCGGCAAATCCGGAGGCACCGTCACCACCCCCACGGGGCGCGGCGTTCCATTGTAAACCTGGCGCAAACTCAGCAACCGGACTTCGGCGGGCGTCGGAATGCGCCGGCCGTAAACCTCCCACTCCGAAAGGCAAACCAGATCATTGGCCGAATTGGAGATGCCGGTGAAGCGGAGGTAGCGGATCGGCTGCCCTTGAACATCCCACTCTTCCCAGCCGTGGTGATCCTGCGCCGTTGCATCGACCCACAAGGTCCAGTTGGTCCCATCCGCAGAGGCGTCAATCCGATAGCGGTGGAACACGGGATAAAGCCAATCCCAATTCAAGAGCCGGATCCTGGAAATGCTGCTCAGGCCTTTTAATTTCATTGTCATGGTCGCGGAGGACACATTGGTCCAAACCACATGGCCGTATTTGGCAAAATCGGTGTGCAAGCCGTCGTGCACCCAATCCGGGTTTTCCCCGCCGGCAACCGCCGCGCCATTGACCGGCAAGGCCAGATTCTCGCCCACATCATCATCGAGTTCCGCCGCCGTTGCCTGCCGCGCGGCATATCCGGCCAGCGAAATCCGGAGGCCGGCCGTCCCGCTGGCCTGGTCCAGGTCGTTCGAGGCGGTCAGGGTTACGGGCTGCCACCAGTCCCAGTTGGCCGTCCCCATGGCCAAAACCGCTCCTTTTTTGATCTTGATGTCCGCATCGCCGGAAACCCGGGCCACCGTCACGGTCATGGTGGAGGCCGGCGCGTGGTTGAGTTTCACAAACAGCCGGCCTTCGCCATTTTCACGCACATTGACCGGCCCCGTGCTAAGCTCCAACATGGGCAGGACGTTGAAGGTTTGCACCACCGTGGCGGCCGGGTTCCAGTTGGCGTCACCCGCTTGCGCAGCCGCGATCGAGACCCCCCCTGTACCCGCGAAGACCGCAGACCCGTTTGTGATCCAGACGGGGCCCCCGGCCGCCGTATACGTCACGGGCAATCCACTGGATGCCGAGGCCGCCAGCGCTTGCGTCTGCATTTCAACTGCTCCCGTTACGGCCGGGAAATCAAGGTGCTGGTCGGCTTTGGCAATCACGAGAACCCCGGTGGCGGAACCGGCATAGATATCATCGACAACCGTAGCCGACACGGAGTAGACCCCGGCATTTGAAGGCGCCACATCGCGGCCGGCATAGGAAACCGCCACAGTTAAACCGGCCGGCGCCGTTGCCGCATTCACAGTTCGGGGCGTGCCGTCATACACCTGTGCCAGTCCGCCGAGCGTGACGGTTGCCGGCGCCTTGTATGACGTCCAGGCAACGTCATCCACCGTGATGGCGCCGCTGCTGACATCATTGGTAAGCAACAGGACGACGTCCCCCGCCACATTCACCGGCCCGCTGGTCCAGGATTGAATGCTGCCATCCCCGCCCGAAATGGTTCCGGCCAGCGCACCATTGACGTATACCCCGCAGGCGACGCCTTGGGTGGCGGCCTTCCGGTATTTCAATGAAACCTGGCCGACGCCGCCGGGAATCACGCCGGACCGGATGAACGCCCCCTTGGCTTTTTCCAGCGTCGGCGACCGGCCGGCAATGCTTGAATCTCCGCGCACCTTGGAATAGTTCCATGAGGACCCATCCTGCCCGAGAAACGACCCGCTCTCATAGCTGCTGCCCCCGTAGGTGAGATAGTCAAAGGTTTCCAGGCCAAATTCCGGCGCGGGGTTTTCTGCGTCCCGCACCACCAGGGTTCCGGAAGCCGCACCATCGTACCCGGGATCCATGACGGTGACCGCCACAGCATAAACGCCCGTCGCCACTGGTGCATTCGTTGCGCCGTTGTATGTAACCGCGACCGCCAACCCCTGCGGTTCCGTGGAAACCGCAACCCCGCGAGGCGTTCCGTCATAAATCTGCACCAGATTGCTTAACTCCACGTTGGCCTGAGCCTTGATGACCGTCACGACGGGTTGTGCATTCAGTGCCGTGAACGCCCCGCCTGCCTGGCGCGTGCGGGCGGCAAACGTGAATGTCCCGGCGGCGGATGGTGCGCGCAGGTTTTTGAAATTGAATCCGAACCCGTTGTCAGGCCCTTTGGCGGCCTCGAAATTCAGGATCACGCTCCACGGTCCGGAGCCGGTGATCGCTGACACTCCGGCCGTAGCGCTGCCCGAGACCGCGTTCATTTCAATGAAGCCAATCCCGTTTGAATTGGTGGCTTGAGGAGCCGGCCAGGCGGCCGGAATTGTAAGCTCGAATTGTGAGCCCGTCTTGTAGACCCCGCGATTGGCGTTGGAAAACCGGAACCCCAGCTGGGCGGATTCACTTGCCGCCACGACCGACGTCTGCGAGACCGCCAATGTGCCATCGCCATCCTTCGCGGCCGGAAGCGCCATCACTGATATATTACCGCTTATCCAAATAATCGACAGGATGATATACGCTATCTTCCGCTGCACGGATGCGCAAAGAAAGATAGAGCCGGGCGATGTCATATAGCGGGCATTTCATGAAATCGGACCGCCTCGCGTCAAATATTTGCTTGTTAAATTCGCATAACAACCAAAGCCGTCGTAATGAATTTTGTTATTATTGCATGATGGTTGATTTTCCCCTGCCGGGACCTGGACCTGCCTGTTCTTCTATCTGCATGGCCCGCAATAAAAAAAGTCAGGCGGCGCTGTCTGCGCCGCCTGACTGCTGCCGGAATAATCCGGTATCGAATGTTAAGGATTCGGGCGGATTTCGTTCACGCTCGGGACCGCATCCGTGCCGTTATCCGGGAAGACCAGCCACAGGAAGTTCAGCGACACCGGATTCTTCTCCATGTCTTCCGGCAACGGCTTCCAGTTGATGGCATCGGTGCTGTACAGATATTGGACGTCGGTCAGCGAATCCTTCGCCATGACCACTTCCAACGCCGACAGCGTCAGGGCCGGCTGGTACTCGACGACAATGTAGCCGCCGCCCACCTTCTGGCCGGTCCAAGCCGTGGCTTCGTCGCCATCCACCGCCGCCCAACCGGTCTCGTCGGCCGGACCTTCGCTGGTCAGCACCGACACCGGTTCGCTTTCCGCGATAGCCGAACCCTTGAGGGCCCGGCGAGCCACCGGCCGCGTGCCGTAGACTTCCAGTTCCGACACCAGCACGCACTGGTTGTACGAGCTGTAGAGGCCCGTGAACCGCAGGTAGCGGATCGCCTGGTTGGGCACCGCCCAGTCATCCCAGCCCGCATGATCCTCGCCGCTGGCATCCGCCAGGGGGGTCCAGGTCGAACCATCCACCGACGATTCGAGCCGGTAACGGTTCACGCGGCACACCCAGTCCCAGTTCAGCAACCGCACGCGCGACACCGTCGCCGTCACGTTCAGGTCCACGGTGATCGTGCCCGGCGCCGCCAGGTTCGTCCAGATCGTGTAGCCGTAGTTGGAGTTCAAGGTGTGCACGCCGTCGATCAGGGCGCCCGGCTGGCTGCCGCGAGCCTTCGTCGCCGTGGCGCCGCTCGTCGCCAGCGCCAGGTTCTCGGCGATGTCATCGTCCAGCGTCGTCGCCGTGACATACTGATCGGCCGCGCCGGCCATCGTCACCACGAACGTCGCGGTTTCACCGGTGGCATTGGCGTCCTGCGGGGCAGCCAGGGTCACCGCCTGCCAGGTATCCCAGCAGGTGGCATCGAAGGTCCGCACCGCGCCGCTCTGGATGGTGATGCTCGAATCGCCCGAGAAGCGGCTGATGTTGATCGCCACGCCGCGATCCGGCGCCTTGCTCAACTTGACGAAGAACCGGCCTTCGCCACCTTCCCGCACGTTCACGGCGGTCTTCAGCAGCACCGGCTGCGGCAGGTTGGCATCCCGCGTGCCGTACACTTCCAGTTCCGACACGACCACGCACTGGTTGTAGGTGTTGGACACGCCCGTGAAGCGCAGATAGCGCAGCACTTCGTTGTTCACCGTCCAGTTATCCCAGCCCGTGTGTTCTTCGCCGGTGGCATCCAGCAGCGTTGTCCAATGCGTGCCGTCGGTCGAGGATTCGACCAAATAGCGGTGCGCACGATACACCCAGTCCCAATTCAGCAGACGAATGCGCGAAACCGTCGCTTCCGCCTTCAGGTCGAGGGTGATGGTCCCCTGCGGGCTGTTGGTCCAGATCGTGTAGCCATAATTGGTGCTCACGTTGTGGATCCCGTCGATCAACTGCGCGGCCCGGCTCGTCAGATTCGGCGTGCCGGCAATCGTGCTGCCGCTGGAGGCCAGCGCCAGATTGCTGCCGATATCGCCGTCCAGGACGGTCGCGGTGACATACTGATCCGCCACGCCCGGCGTGGAGATCTTGATCGTCGCGGTTTCTTCATCGGCATCGCCATCGGCCGCGGCCGCCAGGGTCACCGCCTGCCAGACATCCCAGCACGTGGCATTGAATGTCAAGGCGGCGCCGCTCTGGACCGTCACGCTGGCATCGCCCGCCGTGCGGCTGGCGCTGACCACCACCGTGTGCTCCGGCACGGCGTTCAGGCGCACGAAGATCCGGCCTTCGCCGCCTTCGCGCACATTCACGTCGGTCTTCAGCAGCACCGGCTCCGGCAGGGACAGGCTGCGGGTGCCGTACACTTCCAGTTCCGACACCAGCACGCACTGGTTGTAGGTATTGGAGACGCCGGTGAACCGCAGATAACGGAACACCTGGTTCGCCACCGGCCAGTCATCCCAGCCCACATGGTCTTCGCCCGTCGCATCCAGCAACGTCGTCCAGTTTTCGCCATCCGACGAGGTTTCCACGGTATACCGGTGCGCCCGGAACACCCAGTCCCAGTTCAACAGCCGGATCCGCGAAACCGTGGCCTCCGCCTTCAGGTCCAGCGTAATGGTGCCCTTGGGATCGTTGGTCCAGATCGTGTAACCGTAGTTGGTGCTGACGTTGTGGATGCCATCGATCAACTGCCCGGCCCGGCTCGTCAATTCCGGCGTGCCGGCAATCGTGCTGCCGCCAGAGGCCAGCGCCAGGTTGCTGCCAATGTCGCCATCCAGCACCGTGGCCGTCACGACCTGTTCGCCGCCGTCCGGCAGGGACACGAGGAAGGTTGCCGTTTCATTGTCGGCATCCCCGTCGGTCGCCGCCGTCAACGTCACCGCCTGCCAATCGTTCCAGCAGGTGGAGTCGAACGTCCGCACCGCGCCGCTCTGGATCGTCACGCTGTCATCGCCGCCGCTGCGGGCGATCGACACCGCCACGTTGCGCCCCGGATCCTGATTCAACTTCACGAAGAACCGGCCTTCGCCGCCTTCGCGGACGTTGATGCTGGCGTCGTAGATCACCGGCGCGGTCTTCACCGTGACGTTGAAGGTATTGGTCACGGCCGGAGCCGCGTTCCAATTGCCATCGCCTGTCTGCGAGGCCACGATGCTCACCGAACCGCCGCCCGTGAAGGTCAGGGTATTGCCGCCGCTGATGCTCGCCGGGCCGCTCAGGACAGAGAAGCTGACCGACAAGCCGCTGGTCGCCGTGGCGCTCAAGGTCACCACATTGGTGCTCCACTGATCGCCCGGATTCGAGAAGTCGATGGTCTGGTCCGCCTTGGTGATGGACAGCGTATCTTGCGCCATCCCTTGATAGGTGTCATCCACCACGGTCGCCACCACATCGTAGTCGCCGGCGGCCGTAGGCGCCGTGCCGCTGCCGTTGTAGGTGACATCGACGGCCAGGCCGTCCGGATCCGTCGTCACCAGAACCGCCTTGGGCGTACCGTCATACACGGCGCTCAGATTGAACAGTTCCACGGTCGCCGACAGCTTGGCCAGGGTGGTCACGCTGGCCGCGCCCGAATTGGCGCTCGGGCAACCGCCCTCGCCTTCCGCCCGGACGCGGTAGTAATAGGTGGTTTCTGGATTCAAGCCTGTCACTGACGCACTCGTTCCCGCCACCGCGAGGTTGTCATAACCCGTGAGGAAGAAATCTTGCGGCGTGGCGCCTTGCAGCAATACGTCATCCAGCCGCATGGCGGTGGCGCCGGTCTTCGTCCAGCGCAGGCTCAGGCTCGAGCCGCAAGCCTCCGGAGGCAGATACAGGTTCGAGATCATATACCAGCCTGCCGCGGCCGCGGCCGCCGGCATATTGGACACCGTCACGGCATGCCAGGTGCCATTGGTCGCCCATTCCACCGCAAAGCTGGCGTTGGCCGAGCCGCTTTCCTTCCGATAGCCGAAGCTCAGCAGCAGATGGCTGTAGCCCGAGGCGTTGATCCCCGCGATGGCAAAGCCATAATCGCCGGAGGTGGAAGTGAAGTAGATGTTGCCCAATCCGGAAGCGGCATTGTTGACCGTATCCGTATATCCGGCCGAGGCGCTGGTGTTGCGAACGTCACCCGTCTTGCTGATGCCGCCGTTCGACATCGTATACGCATCGTTGTCGAACCCGTTGGCCGCTTCATGCGCGGCCACCGTGACCGTGCTCGGCGCCGTGCCCATGGTTTCGCGGAAGATCGACGCCAGCTCAAATCCCTGGCTGAAGGTCGGGCTGGTGCTGACATCCAGGCGATAGCCCGTGGCCCGGTCCGTCGCACTCCAGTTGGCGGTGAAGCTCAGGATGTTCGTCGGATCGGCATACAGCCCCGTCGGCGCACTCGGCGCGCAGGTCAGCGTCGTAGCCTGCGCGGTGACGCCGGCTGAATAGTAGTCGTTGTTCACCGCGTAGAACTTGAAGTCATAGGTCGTGTTGTCCGCCAGGCCGGAAGCGGTGGCGCTGGTGTCCGAACCGTTGTAGACCACCGTGCCCGCACCAATGGTGTTGCCCGCGCTGTAGGCCGTGCCCTGCGTCGGCTCGGTCCACGAGGCCGAGGAAAGCTTGCGCACGACCATCACATTGTTGCCCTGGGCGTTCTTGGCCCAGCTCAGGTCGATCGCGCTGAGCGGCAAGGTGCCGCTGACGGTGGCCGTCTGGCTGGCGGGATCATTGATCGCGCTGACGGTCACTGTATTGGAGCCGGATGCGCCCACGCCCGAAGAGGACATGTCGGCCCAGGTGCTGCCCGGACCACTGTCCTTGAACCAGAAGTTGGTTCCATACGGACTGCCGTAATCCATCTGCATGCCCCAGTACCAGGTACCGGTCTGGTTGAAGACGCCGGAGGTCCGGGTCTTGTGGTCATCGTTCACAAAGCTCGACCAATCGCTGGCGGTGCCGCCGGTCAGGTCGGAGTTGTTGTAGCGCAGCCACAGGCGGGCCGCACCATAATTGCCTTCGATCTGGCCCCACGAATCAAAGCCGAAGGTCTTGCCCGAGTCGCCGAGGAAGATGCTCCCGGGAACGTCGAACGTGGTGCGGGCTTGCGGCATGCCCATGGTGAGGGCCGCCGCCGTTGCCCCGGCAGAATAGTAGGAATAGTTTTCGGAATAGAACGTGAAGTAATAGGTCTGGCCGGGGGTCAGTCCCGTGACTTCCAAAGTGGTATCGCCCGTGCTGCCGGTGATGACCGTCTGGTTGCCGAAGGTGTCACTGGCGCTATAGGTATGACCTTGCGTGGGACTGCCGGAGGGGGTCGCGGTCGCCACGGTGATCATGACATTCTTGCTGTTCCACTGGGTCCAGCTCAGATCCGCGCGGGTGGCGGAATGCGTGCCGTCCTTGGCCGCGGACACTCCCGACGGCGCGGTCAGATCGCTGACCGTGAAATAGCTCTCCGCGGTGAGCGCCCCGGCGCTGTTGTTCACCCAATCGGTCGCCACATAATAGGTATACGGATCGCTGGTGACGAACCGGCCGGCATAGTACCAAGAACCGGTCGAGGTGAATTGCTGCTCGCTCGCCTTGGATTTCCAGACGCGGTTGTCGCTGCCGTCCATGCGGGACCATTCGGCGCTCCGCCAGGTCCAGCCGGAGCCGCCGGCGGTCTTGCCCAAGCCGTATTCCACCGTCATGCCGGCGGTATCAACGTTGATGGCGAATTCATACACATAGGCCAGCGAATCGCCGAGATAATAGGTATAAACCGGGGTACCGCGGTTATACAACGCCGTCCAATGCGACGGGGCGCCGCCCGCCGCAGTCGTGCCATTGGCCACCGCGCCGAAGGCCGTCTCATCATGCACGACATCGTTGCGCGCCTTGACCTGGAAGCCATAAGTGGAGGAGGCCGAGAGACCGGTCACCGTCTTGGTGCCCCAGGTGCTCTTGGTCGCCCAGACAGCCGTAGCGCCAAGGGTGCCATCCGCCTGAACGTATTGGGAATTGTTGGTGCACTGGATGGCAAATTCCGTCGTGGACGGATTGCCGTTCTCGTTCACCGCGACATCGAGAGTCGACGCCGTGGAATTGTTCACCGTCGGCGCCGCGGGAACGGCCGCATGCGTGGTGAAGGTCAGTTCGGAACCCAAACTGGTGCCAATGCTGTTCTGGGCATAAGCCACGAAATAATAGATTTGATTGACCGACAGGGAGGAAAGATCCACCGAGAAGGTCCCCGTGCCGCCGGCCGCCGCGGCCGTCTTGTTGTCGCTGATCGTCACGCCGGCGCTGGTCTTGTAGCAGGCGCCGCGGTTGGTGACCGTTGCGCCGCCGTCGGCGGTCACGTTGCCGTTGACGGTCGCCGTGGTGCTGTTCGTGGCGCTGGCCGCCACCGTGGTCACGGAAGGCGCCGAATCCAGTTTCCGGAACAGGGCCAGCTTGGTCTGGGCCGAACTATAGCAGACAAACCGGGGCGTGCTGCTGTTGTATTGCAGGATGCGCGCCGTGGACGCCGCATTGGCCATCGAGAAAACGCTGGACGCATACGCGAATGACCAGACATCGCCGGCGCTCAGCACGGAGTTGGAGGCATAGGCCGCATTGGCGGTGCCGGCATAGACTACATATTTGCTGTTGGCCTCGTTGAAGACGCTGATCCCGCCATACGTGGAATTGGTCTCGAATTTCCAAACAATATCGGTTCCGGGATCGTTGACCGTGTTGCTGCCACTCACCGTGACCGCCCGGTTCGTGAACCACGTGCCGGCATTGGTGTTGACCATGGCCATCTTCGCCGCATTGCTGCTGACGATGACATAATATCCATCCCGCAAATCCGCACGCGAGGTGACCTGCGCGAATGCGCCTGATCCGGAATACGCGCCCCAGGCCGGCTGCGTCAGCAAGCCAACACTCACGGCGAGCAACACACCCGCGCACCACGTCCACATTGCCGATCGACTCGTCTTCATGTGCTAACCCTCTGTTGTTTCTTTAAATGCTGTGCGCAAAACCCGCGCAAAAACACAATTATCTTGTTTGCTTTTTCTGGTAAGGCTGCGAGATACCGTTAAAAGATCAAAGTATCCAATGCGACTGTTAGAAAACGTTAGCGGATTAGTGTTCTGCAAACAATCGAATAATTGTTAATTCCGTGTTAGGAAAAGTGCATGCAGGCCTATCGAATAAATATCTATTATGTATTGCATGCCAATGTGATGAAAATTATATACCACAATTATTCACAAGTAAAACGTTTGGTTCATCCGCATGGTGAAAATAGCATGACGTCCAAATTTTCACCGATTTCTGGGTCGTTCAAGTTCCACCGCACTACGGCACCATTGGATTCGTCAGGCAGGACCGGATGCCTCCATACCAACTCTTTGACGAGTCATTAGTTATGCTCATTCCGGGTGTTCCCCAGCCGACATTGCTCAGGCTGTTTCCTTGCCCCAGGTTCGTGGAGTATAATAGTTGATAATAACGGCCCGTGCTGGCCGGAAACGAGAGACGCATTTGATGGCTGACCGAATTATAGGTGCCCGTCAGGCGCAGCACGCTCCCGGAGCTGGCCGGATCGGTATCCGCCAGAAATTCATTCCAGGTGGTCATGCCGTCGTGATCGTCGTCCGCCTCCGGGGCATACCGTGAATCGGCCGGGTCCAATCCCCGGGTTTGCTCCAGCCAGGCCTCGAAACGGTTGGTCAAGGTGGCTGCGGAGATGACCAGCATTCCCGTGGCGACCCCCGCATAAAGGGGTTCAACAATCGTGGCCATCACCGCATAACTGCCCATGGCGCTCGGCGCGGTCGCACTCCCGTCATAGGTCAACTCCACGGCAAGCTCCGCCGGGGCCGTGGTCACGGTTGCGCTCTTGGGCGTGCCGTCGTAGATCGCGACCAGATGGTCCAGCGTGACGCCGGCCTCGGCTTTGGTGACCTGGATGATATTGGTCACTTCCGGCGCCGGATGCCAGTGATCGTTGCCCCCCTGCGATGCCACGATGGACACCGCCCCGGCCGCAGTGAAAGTCAACTGGTTGCCGGCGGTCAGGCTGCCCGGACCCGCACGCACCGCAAAATCCACCGGCAGGCCGCTGGACGCCGTCGCGCTTAAAATGAACACGTTGGTGGCCACCTGATCGGGAATCACCGAAAAATCAATCGCCTGTTCCTGAACCAGGATGGGCGTGCGCGCCGCCGATGTGGCCGAATTCCCGCTGCTGCAACCGTCGACGCCTTCCGCCCGGATGCGGAGGTAGTAGGTCGTTTCCGGCACCAGGCCGGTGACGCCAAGGCTGGTATCGGCGACCCAGCGGTTGGAATAGCCCGGCACGAATCCAGATCCGCCCCCTTCACCGAAATCCGGCACCGGACCGACATCCAGCCGGTAACCGCTGGCGCCGGGCACGGCCTCCCAGTGCGCCGTGAATTCCGTGGGATTGGTGGGGGCCACCCATGGACCCGCCGGAACCGCCGGCGGTTCGGTGACGGCGCTAGCCGGCGCCGCCGGAGAATAATTGGTTCCATTGTAGGCCCAAGCCGAATACTCATGATGACTGCATGGCGCCAGGCCGATATGCACCTGCGGCGATTCCCGGCCATTGTACACAACCTGCCCGTCCGCGAAGGATTGTCCGGCCTCGGGGGCGTTCCCGGAGGGTGTTCCGAAAACCCCGTTGGTGCCCGATACAATCACGACCGGATCGTCTGCCCCGGTCGGAGAAAATGTCAACGTGATGGCGTCCGGACCGGCGGCCGTGGCCGAAAATCCCGGCGCGGCCGGCACCCGGGGCATGTACTCCAGTACCAGCTCCGAACCAGTTGCCGCCACTTGGAACTGGCCCCCGTCTGTGGCGGCCAGGAATTCGTTGGTATCCACCGCCCAAAGACTGGGCGCGAACCCGGTCAATTCGGCGGCACCAGAAACGAGCGTCCAGCGATATCCGTGCGTGGCATCAAAATCGGCCGGGGTGCCGCGCACCCGCACGGTGAACATGCCGTTGGAATGGGCGGTCAACGTCCCGGCCATCGCCAGAAGATCCCAGTCCGCGCCGGCGGTGCCGCCGGCCCGGACAAGGTCCACCTGCATGGAACCGCCGTCCAGAAGAATCAAGTCCTGGCAATGCAAGGTCGCCACATCCCCGGGGCCGGCGCCGGGTGACACCTCGCCGGAAAGCGTCAACGCGCCCAGAACGCCATGGCCGGTCAGGCCGGCCCCCGGGGCCACCGCCACGGGCGCGTTGCTCATCGCCCCAACCGATTCCCAGATTCCCGCCTGGATCGAAACTGGACCGGCATATGCATTCGTGCCCGCCATCACCCAGGTTCCCGCGCCCGTCTTGGCAACCGTGCCGGTGCCGGAAATGGCTCCGCCGAAAGTCACGGCCGCGCCTTCCGCAACCGCAAGGGCTGCCAGGCTGCCGGCCATCTCCAAGCCCCGGTTGGCATTCAACGTGAAGGTGTCGTCCGCCGCCAGAGTGGCACCGGCCTGCAGCCGGATCCAAGCCGGAGCACCGGCACTCGGCGGGATACCCAGACAGGTGTCCGCTGAAATTTGCAGCACGCCGCAGCCAATATCCGTCTCCAGGCTATAGCTGTTGTTGGTATTCGCCAGAATGATCGTGCCCGCCCCGGATTTCACCAGCCGGTTCGGACTGGCCAGCTGGGGACACCGGGACCAGGTCCCGTCGGTGATCCGGCCCTGGATCGTGCGGCTCTCGCCATCCGCACCCACCTCCACAAACCCCAGGTTCGTCACCGTGGTCTCCGCCATCCAGGAAACACTCGCGGATTGAGTTCCGTCCCCCGTGTTTTCGCAGTAGAGCGAATATCCATCCAAATGGGCGTCATCGTCCGGATCGCCCAACAAAGGCAATTCATGCCGCACTTCCCGGCCGCGGATGTTGACCGCGACATCGCGGCTCGACAGAATATAAAATTCCAGCGTGAGATTCGTGTTCAGGGGGTTGACCCCCTCCCACCCGGTTTCACCCGCCGCCGAATGCACGATCAGATCGCCCGGCAGATTGGTGCAAATCCCGCTGCCGATGGGATCATTGATGCATTCCCAATCCGGCGAATTGCTGCATTCGACATACATCCGGGCCTGATTCGTCCGGTCCGTCCAGGAATTGGTGACGGCACCTTCCGTCAACGCACAGCCCAAAACCCCGTAGCGGGAATCCCCGGACAGGGTGATGCGGAAGCGGTCTCCGGGTTGCAGGTCGCGCAGGATTCCGCCGGCGCCGCCGTCGGTCCGGAATTTCCGCCAACCGGCCACCCGGTGGTGGGCGCCGTCCGCGGTCATGTAGACTTCCGTCTCGCCGTTGTTGAAGCAATCACCGCCATCCTTGAACCAGCTGTAGAATCCCGTTTGCTGGGTGTACGCAACCCCCTCCGGACTGCAGCCGCCAATGGTCTGCACCCCGCCGGCGGTCGTGGCTCCGGTTTGATCGGCCGCCTGGAAGACCAGGCTGTTGGCGCCGATGCCGGGACTGACGGCCAAGGTTTTGCCCATGGTGGCCGTCGCGGCGATGTCCGCCGTGATGAACAGAAACCCGGCCGCGCCGGCGGGCAGGGTTTGCGCCATGGAGCCCAGCGAATGCAGTCCCGGTCCCAATCCGGAAGTCAACGTCCCCAACAGGACGTCATCGGCCGGGTCCAGGGCGCTGTCCGTCGAATAATATAGTTTCAACGCCGTCACATCCCCCGCCGAATACGTACCGGTCGTGTCAAAACTGATTCCCGTCAGCACCGCATCCGCGGCCGCCACATCCAGCCGGGAACTGTGCAGGACCTGGTTGGACGTCCCCAGCGCCACTTCTCCCGCCGGGACCTGGGTCCCGTTGTCGGCCAGCGCAACCGCCGGCTTGAACTGCACCGCCACCGCCAGGTCGTCCAACGCCCAGCCTTCACCCTTCACCCCCGGCTGGGTGAAATAAAACAGCAGATAGAATTTCCCGCCGTTGCTGATCGAAAGTCCGCCCTTGGCCACATGGACGGACGCGGTGGCCAGCGGATAGCCATAGGCGCTCGCGGCACCGGCAAACACATTGGAATAGAGGGGCGTGCCCCAGCCCGATGACAACCCATCCTTGCTGAAGTAGCAGAAATTCGTCGTGGCTTCCGTGTGGATCCGGTATTGCTCCAGCACGAAGCCCGCCTGCATCTGGGTGATCGTGTTTCCGGTATTATTGGTGAATCCCGCCAGGATGCCGTTGTTGCCCAAATAGCGGGTCACCGCGCCGGTTCCCGTCATGAAGCCCGCCGCCCGGTCACTCCCGCCGGTGGCTCCCCAGTTATAGCGTCCGCCGGTGGTCGGCGTGCCGCCCGCTGCCGCATACGCCGTCGTCACATAATTCGAGGTGTTCGTCCAAACCGCCCGTTGGGTGCTCAGGATGTTGCTCGGAGTCAATTTAAACCCGGCCGGCAGCGTGGCCACGTCGTTGGTTCCCAGGGAATCGAAATCCTGGGCGTAGGTCGCCGCCGTTAAATTGATCTCCCCTTGCCCCAAGGCCAACCCCGCGCTGCCCAGATACAACCCCAGGACGATGCCCGCGGACTTAAACAAATAGAATGCCCATTTCCATCTCATCAAGATTGTACGGAACAGTACCCTCTCCGGCCTGAAAATTCACCTGCCCATGCATGAAAGAGTTGAATTTATCGCGACGACGCAGGTCTGGCGACAGGAAAACGATGGCATCGAAGCCGCACCGGCGGCCCCAACGGATGGAATCTCCGCCTCGCCCCGGTCCCGGTCGAAATGGAAACGAACCGGCCGGAATATCCCGTATTTTGCCCCGTGGCCGCATGTTACGTTCGGATTTCCGGCCTGTCGGAGCCCGCGGCCAGCGGGCCGGCGGGATTCGATACCCGGATTTTCGCGGAATTCATCCGCCCGGATCAGGCCATGACCACGCGGGTGCACCAGTCAAGCCCCCCGCGGCCGCATGCTCCTCGGCCCGGTCTCGGACCGGTCCGATGTCCAGCTGCCAAAAATCCCTTGCATACCCCCCCCTCCCCTCCGTATAGTGCGCCGTTCATTAGTAATCGAAAGAAGCAGTAGCAAGGTTGGATCAAGCAAATGGATAGTTCAGTCAAGGCGACGATCAAGCAAGAATATCAGCAACACGAGAAGGATACCGGCTCCGTCGAGGTCCAGGTGGCCCTGTTGACCAAGCGGATTCAGGACCTCACCACCCATCTCCAGTCCCACAAGGCCGATCACAATTCGCGCCGGGGCCTGATTGTCATGGTCAGCAAGCGCCGCCGCCTTCTGGACTATCTCCGCAGCACGGAACTCGGCCGTTACCAGAAGCTCATTGAGCGCCTCGGTCTGCGCCGCTAGTTCCCGCGGGGGTTCCTCCCCCGTTTGGGGGAGCTCCAATCCCCGTCCGCTGGCGGCCTCCGCGGCCGTGGACGGACCGAGTCTCGCTCTTTCCTTTCATTGCGCCGCGTCGTTGCCGCCGCGTCGACCCCGCCTGCACCCCTGTTGAAGCCGGAAGAAGAAGCAGAAGAAGAAGAAGAGAAGCAAGCAAGGAAAGAAGCCATGAAGAATACCACATCCGTCGTCGTCCCCCTCGGCGATAAAACGATGACGTTCGAAACGGGCCTGCTGGCCCGCCAGGCGGCCGGCCAGGCCACCTGCCAACTCGGAGAGACCATGGTCTTCTCCGCCGTCACCTCCACCTCCAAGCCGCGTGAAGGCATCGATTTCTTCCCGCTCCAGGTCGAATACCGCGAACGCTTCTATGCCGCGGGCCGTTTCCCCGGCGGCTATTTCAAGCGCGAAGGCCGGCCCACCGAAAAGGAAATCCTCACCGCCCGCGTCACCGACCGCCCCATCCGGCCCCTGTTTGCCGAGGGCTTCTTCAATGACGTCCAGATCAACAACGCCCTCATGACCGCCGACGGCGAAAACGAAAGCGACATCCTCAGCATCAACGCGGCTTCAGCCGCCCTCATGCTCAGCGAATTGCCCTTCCTCGGCCCCCTCGGCGCCGTCCGCGTCGGCCGCATCGAGGGCCAGTTCATCCTCAATCCCACCAATAGCCAGCTCAAGGTCTCCGACCTCGACCTCGTCTATGTCGGCCGCCGCGATCTCCCGATGATGATCGAAGGCTCCGCCAAGGAAATCAACAATGCCGACATGGTCGCCGCGATGAAGTTCGGCCATGCGGCCGTCGTCAAGATCTGCGACGCCCAGACCGAACTGCGCGCCAAGATGGGCCTCGCCCCCAAGACGTTCGCGGAAACCGCCCTGAACGCCGAGCACCTCGCCAAGCTGCGCGAAATCGCCGCCGCCGACCTCGAGGCCGCGCTCTTCACCGTCAAGAAGCTCGAGCGCCAGCAGAAGATGTCCAAGGTCTTCGATGCCGCCTTCGCCAAGCTGAAGGAAATCTACGGCGAAGAGCTGATGACCGAAAACTACTTCAAGCGCCTGTTCGATTTCGTCGAAATCGAACTGGTCCGCGCCGGCGTCCTCGTCAAGGGCAAGCGCATGGACGGCCGCGCCATGGACCAGCTCCGCCCGCTGATCGCGGACGTCGCCTTGCTCCCGCGCGTGCATGGCTCGGCGCTGTTCTCCCGCGGCGAAACCCAGGCCATCGCCGTCACCACCCTCGGCACCGGCCAGGATGAGCAGGAAATGGACGGCCTCACCGGCGGCGAAACCAAGAAGCGCTTCACGCTGCACTACAACTTCCCGCCCTATTCCACGGGCGAAGTCAAGCGCCTCGGCGGCCTCAACCGCCGCGAAATCGGCCACGGCGCCCTCGCCGAACGCTCCATCGAGCAGATGATGCCTGCGGACTACCCCTATGCCGTCCGCGTCGTCTCTGAAATCATGGGTTCCAACGGCTCCTCCTCCATGGCCTCCGTCTGCGTGGGCACCCTGTCCCTCATGGACGCCGGCGTCCCCTTGAAGAAGCCCGTCGCGGGCATCTCCATCGGCCTCGTCACCGGCGAAGGCCACAAGCCCGTCCTCCTCACCGACATCCTCGGCGCCGAGGATCATTGCGGCGACATGGACTTCAAGGTCGCCGGCACGCGCGACGGCATCACCGGCTTCCAGGTGGACCTGAAGATCCGCGGCCTCGAGTGGGATCTCGTCGCCGGCGCCTTCGACCGCGCCCATGCGGCCCGCCAGAAGATCCTCGACGTCATGCAGGCGGCCCTGCCCGCTCCGCGGCCGGAGCTCTCCCCCTACGCCCCGCGCATTGTGGTCGTCAACATCAACCCCGAGAAGATCGGCGCCCTCATCGGTCCCGGCGGCAAGAACATCCGCCGCATCACCGAGACCACCGGCACCCAGATCGACATCGAGGACGACGGCAAGGTTTCCATCTTCTCCAACAACAAGGAGAACCTGGACGCCGCCCTGCGCGAAGTGCAGTCCCTCACCGCCGAAGCCGAAGTGGGCAAGATCTACCGCGGCGCGGTCACCGGCATCAAGGATTTCGGCGCCTTTGTCGAATTCCTCCCCGGCCAGGAAGGCCTCGTCCACATCAGCGAACTCGCCGACTTCCGCGTCAACCGCACGGAAGACGTCGTCAAGATGGGCGAGGAAATCTGGGTCAAGGTCCTCAGCGTGGAAGACAACGGCAAGGTCCGTCTCTCCCGCAAGGCCGCCATGGCTGAAAAGGGCGAGAAGAGCCACAAGTAAGCGCGCCGCCGCGCTCCGGGCCGCCGGGTTTTCCCCGGCGGCCTTTTTGTTTTCCGGAAGCCTTTCCCTTGCCTTGTCCCGCCGTTTGCGTCTATTCTGATTTCCGCCATCGCCCCCGGATGGCTTTCCCCCTGGCGGTGCCCCGGCGCGGCCCGGGCTGTAATTGGCTGAACCCGGGCGCCCGGCGCCCATGGAGATTGAACATGACACTCAAGGAGACCCTCGAGCGCTCCGCGCAGAAGCATGGCGACAAGGTCCTGATGAAGTTCAAGCGCGACGGCGCCTGGCAGACCCTCTCCTATCGCCAGTTCCTCGCCACTGTTCGCAACGTCGCCGAAGTCCTCGCCCGCACTTGCCATGTCCGGCCCGGCGACCGCGTCGCCCTCATGGGCGCCAACTCGCCCGAATGGTGCGCCATCCATTACGGCATCACCGGCCTGGCCGCCGTCGCCGTCTCCATCGACGTCAAGCTCCAGGAGCAGGAGGTCTCGCATATTTTGTCCGATTCCGGCGCCTCCGTCCTCTTCATGGACTCCGCCGCTGAAACCCGCATCCTCGACATCGCCGGCCGCTGCTCCAACCTCCGCCATATCATCCTCTTCGGCGTGCAGAAACCGGAACTCGACAACGGCAAGACCCGCGGCATCCAGCTCCACGACTTCGACAAGTCCTTGGCCGAGGTCCGCTCTTTCGCCGCCGGCCACGGCGCGGCCTACGACCGCTATCACCCCAAGGATTCCGATGTCGCCTCCTTCATCTATACGTCCGGCACCACCGGCCGCCAGAAGGGCGCCATGCTCACCCACCGCAATTTCACCGCCAATTTCCAGCAGCTCGACGGCGCCATCGACATCTACCCCGATGACAGTTTCATGGTCATCCTGCCCCTCCACCACTCCTTCGCCTTCACCGTCTGCCTGGTCACGCCCATCGCCTCCGGCACCTCCATGAGCTTCGTGGAAAGCCTGCGCACGGTCGGCGAAAACATCCGCGAAACCTCCCCCACCATCGTCCCCGCCGTCCCCCTCCTCCTCGAAAAGGTCTACAACAAGTTGAAGGCCGGCATCCAGGCCAAGCCCGCCGCCCGCATCCTCTGGACCCTCGGCCTCCGCGGCCCCGTGCGCAAGGGCATCCTCGAAAAACTCGGCGGCCGCATCCGCCTGATGATCTCCGGCGGCGCCCCGGCCGATCCGCTCATGCTCAAGGGCCTGGAAGAACTCGGCCTGAAGGCCCGCGAAGGCTACGGTATCACCGAATGTTCGCCGGTCCTCACCCTCACGCCTTTCGATGCGCCCATCCGCCCCGGTTCCTGCGGCAAGCCCATTCCCGGCGTGGAAATGCGCGTGATCGACGCCAATTCCGAAGGCGTCGGCGAACTCGCCGCCAAGGGCGACAACATCATGAAGGGCTACTACAACAACCCCGCCGCCACCGCCGACGTCTTCCGCGACGGCTGGTTCCTCACCGGTGATCTCGGCTATATCGACCCCGACGGCTATGTCTTCATCACCGGCCGCAAGAAGGCCCTCATCGTCAACCGCGAAGGCAAGAACATCTATCCCGAAGAGGTCGAGCTCCAGATCAACCAGTCGCCGCTCATCCTCGAATCCGTCGTCGTCGGCTACCGCCCCCCCGGCGAAACCGTTGGCGAGCAGGTCGGCGTCATCGTGGTTCCCGACGAGGAAGGCATTGCCGCCATCGAAGTCGCCGAAAAACGCAAGCTCACCGAGGCGGAAATCGAGGCCCGCCTCCGCGCCGAGGTCAAGAAGCAGGTCGCCGCCCTGGCCGACTACAAGCATCCCCGGCGCATCCAGGTCCGCTGGGAGGAATTCAGCAAAACCTCCACCGGCAAGATCAAGCGCTACCTCTACGCCATGAGCGAAACGTCCGTGGAGTAGGGCCCCGGCCTCCCATGTGGTAGATTCCTCCCGTGAGGAATCGCCTGATCATTATCGCTGCTTTGTTTTTGCTGGCCGCGCTGCCCCTCGCGGGACAGGCTTGGCGTGGTTTTCCGGAACATTTCTTCACGTTCCCGCCGCTGATCGAGCATCCGCCGGTCCATGCCCCGTTTTCCTGGACTGTTTTTATCGTTTTCGCCGCCATCGCCTTCCTTGCCGCCGGTATTTTTCTGTTTCCAGGGCGCTGCGGTTTTAGACCCCCACGGCCTTGCGTCGTGGGTGAATCCGTTCCACCTTCAGCGCGGCCACGTCTCAATTCCTTTCCGCTTCACGGTTGGTTCGGCCTCGCCCTGGTGTCTGCCGCCTGGATTTGCGCGTGGGGCCGTTTCCCGCTGCCGGATTTCATCGCCCGACACACGTTCTTTCTGCTGTGGCTCGGGTTCATTTTCACCGTCGACGGCCTCGTCTTTCGCCGGCAGGGCCATTCGCTGTTCGCCACCCGCCGCCGCGTCTTCCTCGCCCTGTTCCCGGTTTCCGCCCTTTCCTGGTGGTACTTTGAACTCCTCAACCGCATCGTGCAGAACTGGTGGTACCTCATTCCGATGAAGTTCGGCCCCGCGCACTACATCCTGTACTCCACACTCTGCTTCTCTACCGTCATCCCGGCCATCTTCGAAGTCCGCGATCTCCTCGCCACCTTCCCCGCCCTCCGCCACCGCTGGTCCAACGGCCCGCGCATCCGCCTGCCCGGCGCCGCCCCCATGTTCACCACTCTGGGCCTGCTCGTTCTGCCGCTCATTCCCCGCTTCCCCGATCCGCTCTTCTTCGCCACCTGGGTCGCGCCGCTCGCCCTCCTCGCCGGAGCCCTCGGCCTCGCCCGCATCCCCTCCCCCTACGATTCCCTGAAGCGCGGCGACTGGTCCCCCGTCCTGCTCCTCGCCTGTGCCGCGCTCGTCTGCGGCTGCTTCTGGGAAATGTGGAATTTCGCCAGTTCCCCCCGCTGGGCCTATGCCGTCCCCTACGTGAACCGCTTCCACCTCTTCGAAATGCCCGCCGTCGGCTACGCCGGCTATCTCCCCTTCGGCCCCGTCTGCGCCTGCTTCTGGCTCGCCTGGACCGCCCTCCTTCCGGCACGCCTCCGCCCCGCTCTTCGGGATTGAATCCCCCCGCCCGAATCCGCTACCTTGCCCCCACTATGAACAGCACTCCCCGCATCCTGGTCACCGGCGGCGCCGGCTATCTCGGCTCCATCCTCGTCCCCACCCTCCTCGCGCGCGGCTGCGCCGTCACCGTCGTGGACAACTTCCTCTACGGCCAGACCTCCCTCCTCGACTGCTGCGCCAACGAAAACTTCACCGTCCTCCGCGGCGACGTCCGCGACGAGCGCCTCATGCTGCCGCTCCTGAAAAAGGCCGATGTCATCATGCCCCTCGCCTGCCTCGTCGGCGCCCCCCTCTGCGCCCAGAAGCCCGCCGAAGCCCGCGCCATCAACCTCGACGCCATTCTCATGCTCCTCAAGAACGCCTCGAAGGCCCAGAAATTCATTTCCCCCACCACCAACTCCGGCTACGGCGTCGGCCAGGCGGGCGTCCATTGCACCGAAGAAACGCCCATGAACCCCATCTCCCTCTACGGCGTCCTCAAGGTCGAGCTCGAAAAAGCCCTCCTCGACGCCGGCGCCATCTCCCTGCGCCTCGCCACCGTCTGCGGCATCAGCCCCCGCATGCGCCTCGACCTCCTCGTCAACGACTTCACCTACCGCGCCGTCACCGACCGCTTCGTCGTCCTCTTCGAGGCCCACTTCAAGCGCAACTACATCCACGTCCGCGACGTCGCCCGCGCCTTCGTCCACGCCCTCGACCATTTCGACGCCATGAAAGGCCAGCCCTACAACGTCGGCCTCTCCGACGCCAACCTCTCCAAGATGGAACTCTGCCTCGAAATCAAAAAGCAGATCCCCGACTTCACCATCATGGAAGCCCCCGTCGGCAAGGACCCCGACCAGCGCAACTACATCGTCAGCAACGCCAAGATCGAAGCCACCGGCTACCACCCGCAGGTCTCCATCCAGCGCGCCATCGCCGAGCTCATCCAGGGCTACCAGATCATCCGCCGCAACCAGCACGCCAACATCTAGGCCCCCCCATGCGGGGAATCGCGGCATGAGCCTCCTTCCGACATTTTCCACCGTGTGGAAAAATATTTTCCACAGTGTGGAAAAATCCCGCAAAGTTTTTCCATTGTGTGGAAAAATCCACGAAAGTTTTTCCATTGTGTGGAAAAAACGCTCAAAGTTTTTCCATTGTGTGGAAAATCCGCTCAAAGTTTTTCCATTGTGTGGAAAAAACCGGCCGATTTTTCCACAGTGTGGAAAAAAGTTTTCCACAGTGTGGAAAATCGCCCTAGCCGCGCTCCTCGCCGTTCCCGCCGCCGCGCCCGCCGCGCGCCTCGTTGAGGATTTCGCGCCGGAAACCGCCTCCGCCTGGAAACCCTATCTGAAATCCCCCGCCGTCGCCCCCGCGCCCGATGGCATCACCTTCCCCGCCCCCTTTTCCAACGGCAGCGACCGCTTCGCGTGGGACAAAGCCGTCGCCTTCGACCTCTCCGCCGCCGTCGCCTTCGAGCTCGATGTCTCCTGCCCGCAGCCGGCCGCCGTGCGCGCCCTCGGACTTTATCTCCGGAGCGGCAACGGCTGGTACGTCGCCACCAAGCCCCTCGCCAGCCCCATTTCCCATACGCTCGTTTACGCCAAGAGCGATTTCACCACCGAGGGCAAGCCCGCCGGCTGGAACCGCATCGACGGCCTCCGCATCTCCCCGTGGAAGGGCGCCAATCCGGTGGATACCGCGCTCGTCCTGCGCCGCCTCGCCACCGTCGAGGGGTCGTCCCTCGTCGTCGTCCGCGGCAGCAGTTCGTGCCCCGACGCCGGCACGCGCGCCGTGGCCGAGAAAACCGCCGCGCGCGTCAGCGGCCTGCTCATCGAGGCCGGCCTCGGTCACCGCTTGATCACCGATGATGACGTGGCCAAGGGCGCGCTCGCCAACGCCAGCGTCGCCCTCCTGCCCTACAACCCCAATCCGCCGCCCGCCGAACTCAAGGCGCTGACCGGATTCCTCGCGCGCGGCGGCCGGCTGGGCGTCTTCTACGGCGCCTCGCCCGAACTGGCCGCCGCCATGGGCTTCAAGCTCGGCCCCTATCTCAAGGCCGAACGGCCCGGCCGCTGGCGCTCCATCGTTTTCAACGATCCCGCCGCCTGGCTGCTGCCGCCGCGCATCTGGCAGGATTCCACCAGCCTCATGCCCGCCCTCCCCGCGAGCCCCGGCGCGCGCACCATCGCCTTCTGGCACGATGCCCGCGGCACGCCCCAGCCCGAACCCGCCCTCGTGTTCTCCCCCCGCGGTTTCTGGATGTCCCACATCCTCCAAAGCGACGACATTCCCTCGAAGAAGGAAATGCTCGTCTCGCTCTGCGCCCAGCTCGATCCGGCCTTCTGGGCGCCGGCCGCCGCCCGCGCCGTCCAGGACGCCGGCCGCATCAACGATTACACCGGCATCGCCAGCGCTTACGCCGGCATCAGCCGCCAGCTGCCCCTCGCCGAGCGCCCCGATGAAATCCGCGCCATGCTTGATCAGGCCGCCGTTCTTTCCGCCCAGATCAATGCCGCCCTCGCCGGCGGCGATCCGCGCAAGGCCCTGCTGCTCGCCCGCCGCCAGCGCCAGCTCCTGCTCCACGCCGATGCCGCCGTCCAGCCGCCCCGCGCCGGCGAGTTCGTCGGCGTCTGGGACCACGACGGCGTCGGCTTCGTCCCCGGCGACTGGGCCTTCACCGCCAATTACCTCGCCGCCAACGGCGTGAATGCCGTCTTCGCCAACGTGGTCTGGGGCGGCTGCGCGCATTATCCCTCCAAGCTCCTGCCGGCCTCCAACACCCTGCGCCTCTACGGCGACCAGATCGCCGCGGGTCTCGCCGCCGCCAAGGCCCGCGGCCTGCAGTACCACGTCTGGATGGTGCTCTGGAAACTCGACGGCGCTCCGCCCGAGTTCGCCGCGCGCATGAAAAAGGAAGGCCGCCTCCAGGTCTCCGATTCCGGCACGACGCGCCCGTGGCTCAACCCGCATCATCCCGCCAACCGCCAGCTCGTGCTCGATACCGTCGAGGAAATCGCCCGCAACTATCCCGGCATCGACGGCATCCACCTCGACTACATCCGCCTGCCCGACGCCCTGAGCGACTACTCCGCCACCACCCGCACGCGCTTCGAAGCGGCGACGGGCAAAAAATGCGGCCGCTGGCCCGCCGAGGTCCTCGCCGGCGGCAAGCGCAACACCGAATTCCGGAAATGGCGCACCGGCGACATCACCGCGCTCGTCGCCGGCATCCGCGAACGCCTGCGCGCCGCCGCGCCGCAGGTGAAGCTCTCCGCCGCCGTCTACGGCGCCGCCGCCCCTGACGGCGGCAACATCGCCCAGTACTGGCCTGACTGGCTCCGCGCCGGCTCCGTCGATTTCCTCGTGCCGATGAACTACACCGAGTCCTCTGCCGAATTCGGCAGTCTCGTGCGCACGCAGGTCGCCTATCCCGGCGCCGCCGGCAGAATCATCCCCGGCATCGGCGTCACCGCCGATGAATCGCGCCTCGATTCCGCCCAGGTCGTCCGCCAGGTCGCCCTCGCCCGCCAGGCGGGCTGCCCCGGTTTCGTCCTGTTCGCCCTCTCCGGCACCCTCCGCGACGAAACCCTTCCCGCCCTCCGCCAGGGCATCACCCGGCCGGCTCAATAAGACCCCCCTTTCGGTTTTCTCCGC
>CAZMOR010000144.1:0-8958 GCA_964567795.1 uncultured Verrucomicrobiota bacterium | reverse complement strand
GTCGGGGCGGTGGCCGCGGTCGAAGGGCTTGAAGTCGGCCTCTTCAAAGGCGCGGGTGAGCTCGATGGCGCGGTCGCCGCGGAAGTTGTAGAGGATGACGGAATCATGATCGACGATGGGGCCAAGGGGCTTGCCATCCTTGCCGATGACGAAGGCGGGCAGGTCCTGGTCGAGGACGCCGGGGTTGGCGGCGCGGAGAGCTTCGATGGCCGCCTGCGCGGAGGGGTAGAGCGTGCCTTCGCCACGGACGTGGGTCTTCCAGCCGAGTTCGACCATGCGCCAGTCGGCTTCGTAGCGGTCCATGGTGACCTTCATGCGGCCGCCGCCGGAGGCGATGGCGTAGTCGACGAAGCCGTCAGCGTTGAGGTCGGCGAGGAACTGCTCGAAGGGCAGGACGTAATCAAGGGCGGAGGTCGGCGGGACGTCGCGGCCGTCGAGGAGCGGATGAATGCGGGCGCGCTTGACGCCTTCCTTCTTGGCTTCAACGAGCATGCCCTTGAGGTGGTCGATATGGGCGTGGACGTTGCCGTCGGAGAAGAGGCCGATGAAATGGAGCGTGGAGTTGTGCTGCTGGACGTTGGCGATCATTTTCTGCCACGCGGCGCCCTGGTAGAGCGCGCCGGAATTGACCGCCTTGGCGACGAGGGAGGCGCCCTGGTCGTAGACTCGGCCGCAGCCGATGGCGTTGTGGCCGATTTCGGAGTTGCCCATGTCTTCGTCGGACGGCATGCCGACGGCGGTGCCGTGGGCCTTGAGGGTGGTGTGGGGGCAGTTCGCCACGAGCCAGTCGAGGTTGGGCTTGTTGGCGGAGAGGACGTAATCGCCCTCGGCGTACTTGCCGATGCCGACGCCGTCCATGACGACGAGGACCACAGGGCCTTTGGGGCCGGAATAGCCGGCGATTTTTTCCAATTTCAAACTCATGGGGTGCTCCAATCGGGTCAAACGTTTCGGGGAATATGCCTCACGGAAAGGGGATGTGCAAGGACAGGGTTCAAAAACGGGAGCCGGAGTCAGGGGACGTCAGTATTCAGGCTGGAGGCGCAGCTTGTGGAGGGTGCCCTGGAACCGATTGTTGGGCTCATTGTGGTTTTAGCTTTAATAGTTCCATAAATGCCAATGTCACATCAGCCTCAATGCGGGCTAACCCCTTGAAAATACATTGAGTGCTCGCGATCTTAACTTTCTCGGAGATGTGTGCTTTATCCGTCGAACTCATTTCGGGAAACGTACAATTTATGCTTCGCAGATACTCGCCTTGCATCTTTGTTTTATGATCAGCCGCAAGATCACTTGAAGACGCGAATGCACTTTTAAGGAATATAAAACCTTGTCGTGGTATTCCGATTTTGATCATTACACTGGCAAGGAAAGGGAGTACATCATTGGGAGTAAGTGTTGTTGCGTTAGTTGGGATTTCCCTGTGCGACATCATATAGTGACTTCCAGTGTCAATGCAGATGAGGCTGCGCATGCCGGTAATAATCTTATCATTGTACTGCACTTTATATGGAGAGAAGACAGAGCCTATGGCAAACCAGTCCCCGACAGCGTCGAGCGCGTGCGCCCTAGGCGCTTTTGAATTATCAGATATATTCATAATGTTTTTCGTCTGGTACAACGAATCGGTTTATGGCTTGCCTTATCATCAACACTATGCGGACAAATATAGGCCCCATTCTACGAGATGGAAAATACGCCTTCGATCATCTTTATAGACTTCTGGTCGGTTGCACACAGGATAATTGATCGGCAATTGTTCCTTTCATCATGCAGTGAGCAAAGGGATATGCCGGCACCAGTAAAGGTTTGTTTAAACATGTCCGCCAATGTCTTTATATTCCAGTCGACAGCGGCGTCGTCAATAAATGTAAACGTATTCTTTAGTTTCAATATTTCGCCTGCGGCTGTGGCGCATAGAAATACAATAACGCGAGGGCCACCCGATGGCCTAAGCCCGAAGTAGGCGGTTCCATGAACCTGATTCAGTGCTTCTTCGCGAAAAGCCGCGAGAGTTGTGTTTTCCATCGCACGTATTGAATCGTCAAGTGAGTTAGCTGAAGTCTCCACTTTAGTCTCCTTAGTGCTTAATGTAAACGTTCTCCGGACGGCGCGCTTTGTGCGGCGTGGAGCATCGCATTGTTGGACTATAATATTGCCACTGTATAATGACGCCCATTTATTAATATATTATGGATTACCCCACTCAAGACCACCATTTTGGAGGTGATACAAATATTGGAAATTTGTTTTATTATGGCCAGACAAGTCCTCGAACACACTTTGAATACTTCTCCATTGTGGCGCACCTGACGCCTGTCCACACAACAATTCAAATGAGTTGGTTGAACTCGGAAGTGCTACCCAGTTTGTTCCATTCCACAGAAGAAGATCGCCATTTCTTGTGCCATCAGGAATTCGATTGCATCCAGTGAGAGATAAATAGATGAACGCCATGAAGAATATTGCAAGCGCACGGCCTAAAATCTGGCGGCATGCGGAAACGCCAGGGGATAATGCGATAATTTTAGAATGCATCATATTTCTTCCTCATTTCTCTATATTTATAAACCGATATATTGTGCCGAACTTCATGCCCGCAACGGGGGAATCTTGTGTTTTCTCAGATGGATGCGCTTATTGTTGCAGTTCCTTCATCTTTGTGAAGTGTATTTCTTTCTCAAGACGCAGCAGCTTTTGCGGAATCGATAATCCTTTGTTCATGTCTGGATCATACGTGGCGCGTATTAGTTCGTCGGGATCTTGAATATCCGACAGTAGCCGCTCCATGATGGGGCCAAGAATGGGATGTGTGTCCTCCCATAAATAGGCATCTGATTCATAATTGAATGGCGCGGAAACGCCAAAGGCATTTCTTGTCATATTGCTGCTTCCAATAACCCCAAACAGTGGCGCCGAATTATATTTAAATATGAATACCTTCGCGTGCCAGTGCAGGCCAGATACAAAGAGGGCGGTTGTTCGCACCCCTGCAATTGTAAGGGAATTACGAAAGTTCTTATAGGGCCGAATCCATGATGAGTTGTGTACACCAACTGTTGTCACGGCCACGTTGTTGTTTGCCAGGCATTGCGCGAAATTACCTTCTTGAGACACGCGATAGGTGGTCGTCTTATAAAGCTCTTGGAAGAAGCCGGAGCAGATAAGAGCTTCATTGCCCGCACCAGAACCACATACAGCTAAAATGATGTCTCTAAATCTGTTTGTCGCGGCGCGTTTGCGCAAGATAATTGCTAGTCCCATATTTCAATCCTTAGCCCAACAATATTTATTCTGCCGACTTTACGTCGGCTTATCCGCGCTGAAGAATAGCATGCCGGCGGGCGTTACAACAGCGAATTCCGGGGTGTGTCGGGCATGCATTTCGCCCGGGGGTGGCCAGATCGAGAACCTGCGTTGAGAAGCCGTATGCGGCCGATTGAGCCGTGGGTCGCGGGGCGGGGCTTAGAACGTGCGCGAGGCGCGGTGGAGGGTTTGGCGTTCTTCCTTGGTCAGGGACTGGATGCCCTGGGCGGAGATTTTGTCGAGGATGCGGTCGACTTCGGCCTGGTCGGGCGGCGGGGGCGCGGCGCGGGGCGTGTGGGGGCGCTGGGCGAGGTAGTCGCGCAGGCGGGCCCAGAGGCGGCGCAGGGTGGCGTTCTCGAAGAGCTGGTCGATGTAGAGGAAGCCGGCGAAGGCGCCCGCGAGGTGGGCGGTGTGGGCGATGCTGGAGGATTGATCGCCCGCGAGCAGGAATTCGATGACGGCGAGGCCGGCAACGAGCTGCCAGGCCTGCAGCGTGACGGGGATGATGAAGAACACCAGGAGGGTCAGCTGGCGGCGGGGATAGAGCGTGGCAAAAGCCGCGAGCACGCCGTAGATGGCGCCTGAGGCGCCGACGCAGGGCGGGCCGTAGGAATAGGCCGAGAGCCACAGCCAGCCGAGGCCGGCGAGCAGGCCGCTGATGAGGTACATGGCAAGGAAATGCTTCGAGCCCATGGCGCGCTCGGTCTCCGGGCCGAGGAAATAGAGCGTGAACATGTTGAAGGCCAGGTGCCAGATGCCGCCGTGGATGAACATGTAGGTGAAGGGCTGCCAAAGGTAGCCGTGCCGGACGCCGTCGAGGGACAGCGCCAGCAGGTTTTCCAGCCCGACGGGGCGGAACAGCCAGAAAAAGAGCGCCACGGCCACGTTCGCCTTGATCAGCCAGCCGGTGACCGGCGGGAGCTGGGCAAAGAAGCCCGGCGAGCGGGGGGTGAAGGAGTAGGTGCGGTAACTCATCAGGCGGAAAGCAGGCGGTGCACGGCGACGGAGGCGTCGAACTGGTTCAGGGGCGTGCGGAAGATGGCGATGTTCTCCTTGCGGGCGGAGGCCAGCATGTCGGCGGGGATGGGGCGGGAGGAGCAGGCGAGGATGGCGCGGATGCCTGCCAGCGTGGCGACGGCGATGGCATTCTGGTGGGCCTGGATAGTGATGAGGATGGAATCTTCCACGGCGTGGGCGAGAACATCGCTGAGGAGATCCGACGTAAACGCCGCCGATACCTCGGTGCCCGCCGGGGCGGGCAGGAGGCACTCGGTGCCGGGGATCTCAAGCAAGCGGTCCAATTTCATGGCGGGGAACATACCGTGGGCAAACCGGAAACGCCAATCGAAAACAACCCGCGGATTGACGGGCGGAAACAGGGGCCCTATCGTGGCGGCATGCGTATCGGAACATCTATCCGGGCGGCGGGGCGGATCGGCCTGGCGGCCGGGCTGCTAGCCGCGGCGGGATGCGCCTCGGTGCCGGTTTCCCAGGATCCGTGGTTCGGGCGGGACAAGGCGGAGCATTTCGCGGGTTCGGCGGTCCTGGCCGGCGTCGCGACGCTGGTGGCCGCGAACCAGGGGCTCAGCGACGGGGAGGCCGCGGGGCCGGCGCTGGGGGTGACGCTGGTCGTGGGGCTGGGCAAGGAAACGTACGATGCGAACGTGAAGAAGACGTTCTGGAGCTGGCGCGACCTGACGTGGGGCGTGGCCGGCGGGTTGACGGGCTACGGCCTGGCGTTGCTGGTGCCGTGAACCGCCGGCCATGCAAAACACTTGCCACGGGCGCGGGGGCATCGGATGATGCGCGGGCAATGGGCGATGTGATTTTACAGGTGGAGGATTTGCGCGCGGGCTTTGAAACGGCGGCGGGTTTCGTGCGCGCGGTGGACGGGGTGTCGTTCGAAATCCGGCGCGGGGAGGTGCTGGGGCTGGTGGGCGAATCGGGCTGCGGCAAGACGGTGACAGCGCTGAGCCTGCTGCGGCTGCTGCCGCGGCCGCCGGCGGTGATCGAGGGCGGGCGGGCGCTGTTCCACGGGCGCGACCTGCTGGCGATGCCGGTCACCGAGCTGCGGCAGATCCGCGGCGGAAAAATCGGCATGATTTTCCAGGAGCCGATGACGGCGCTGTCGCCGCTGCACCGGATCGGCGACCAGCTGGTGGAAGCTGCGCAGCTGCACCGGAAGATTCCGGCGGCGGACGCCTGGGCCCTGGGGCTGGAGTGGCTGAAGCGCGTGGGATTGCCGGACGCGGAGCAGCGGATGAAGGATTATCCGCACCAGCTTTCGGGCGGCATGCGCCAGCGGGTGATGCTGGCGATGACGATGCTGCCGGAGCCGGAGCTGATCATCGCGGACGAGCCGACGACGGCGCTGGACGTGACGATCCAGGCGCAGATTTTCGAGCTGCTGCTGAAACTGCGCGGCGGCGACACGGCGGTGCTGCTGATCACGCACGACATGGGCGTGGTGTGGGACGTGTGCGACCGGGTGCACGTGATGTACGCGGCGCGGCTGGCGGAGAAAGGGCCGCGCGAAACGGTGTTCGCGCAGGCGGCGCATCCCTACACGCGCGGGCTGCTCGCGGCGATGCCGCGGCTGCACGGCCGGACGGAGCGCCTGCCGGACATTCCGGGGCAGCTGCCGTCGCTGGCCACGCCGCCGCCGGGCTGCCGGTTCGCGCCGCGCTGCCCGCGGGCGCGGCCGGTGTGCAGCCGGAACACGCCCGTCATGCGCACGCTGGCGGCGGATCACGAAATGGCCTGCTGGGATGGAATCTGGGAGCAGGCGGAAAAAGGACAGAATACATGAAAGCGTTGGCACTCAATGGCAGTCCGCGGAAGGGCGGCAACACGGAAATCCTCCTGCGCAAGGTGCTGGAGCCGGTGGCGGCCGCCGGGCACCAAACGGATTACATCCAGGTGGGCGGCACGCGCATTCGCGGGTGCACGGCCTGCGGGGCGTGCGGGCGGCTGAAGAACAAGCGCTGCGTGATCGAGGACGACATTTTCAACCTGGCGTTCGCGAAAATGCTGGAAGCCGATGCGATCGTGATCGGATCACCGACGTATTTTGCGGACATGACGGCCGAGACGAAGGCGCTGGTGGACCGGGCGGGGCGGGTGGCGAGGGCCAACGGCGGGCTGTTCCGGCGGAAGATCGGCGTGGGGGTGGCCGCGGCGCGCCGCGGCGGCGCCGTGCACGTGGTGGACTCCATCCAGCATCTGTTTCTGAGCAACCAGATGATCGTGCCGGGCTCGACGTACTGGAACTTCGGCGTGGGCCGCGAGCCCGGCGAGGTGGCGAACGACGAAGAGGGGCTGGCGAACATGAAGGATTTGGGCGAGCAGATTGCGTGGCTGTTCAGCCTGCTGGAGAAGCATGGCTAAAGGCGGTCAGCGGTTCAGCCTGATCAACCTGGGCTGTCCCAAGAACACGGTGGACTCCGAGGGGATCCTCGGCAGCCTGGCGCTGGCGGGGTTCCAGTTCACGGCGGAGCCGGCCAAGGCGGACCTCTGCCTGGTGAACACGTGCGGATTCCTGGACGCCTCGCGGCAGGAGGCGGCGGGGGTGCTGGCGGAGCTGGCGGCGCAGCGGGGCCGCAAGGGCCGGCCGCTGCTGGTGGCGACCGGGTGCCTGGTGGAGCGGGCGGGCGGCACGCCCGCCTTGAAGGACTTCCTGAAGACGGCGGATGCGCGGGTGGGCTTTGCCGATTACGTGAAGCTGCCGGAAATCTGCGCCAAGCTGCTGGCCGGCCGGGCCGCGAATTCCCGCACCCGGGGCTTTGCCGGGCTCGAGCTGCCGAAGACCTATCTCGACTGGCTGGACCGGCCGCGGATGCGGATCGGTTCGGAGTGTTCCGCCTATGTGAAAGTCGGCGAAGGCTGCTCGAACTGCTGCGCGTACTGTTCGATTCCGCTGATCCGCGGGCGGCGGGCAAGCCGGTCCATGGCCTCGATCCTGAAAGAAGCCCGCGACCTGGTAGCCGCCGGCGCGAAGGAACTGAACCTGATTGCGCAGGACACGACCGCGTACGGGTTGGATTTCGCCGGTTCGCCGCAACTGGCGGTCCTGCTGCGGGAATTGCTGAAGATGCCCGGTGATTTGTGGTTCCGGATCCTCTATGCCCATCCGAAGCATCTGACGGTGGAGATTCTCGATGCCATGGCGGCGGATGCGCGGGTCTGTCCGTACCTGGACCTGCCGCTGCAGCACGTGAACGAAAAGATGCTCAAGCGCATGGGCCGGGGCTACGGGCGCAAGCGGGTGGACGAGGTGCTGGAGCAGATCGACCGGCGGCTGCCGGGCACGGCGTTGCGGACCACATTCATCGTTGGTCATCCCGGGGAAGGGGAGAAGGAATTCGGCGAGCTGCTGGAATTCGTGGAAGAAGGCCATTTCGACCACATGGGCGTGTTCTGCTGGTCGCCGGATCCGGGCACGGTGTCGGCGGGGATGGCCGACCGGATTGAGCCGGCCGTGGCGGAGGAGCGCCGCCGCCGGTTGATGGCAGCCCAGGCCAAAGTGTCGGCGGCGCGGCTGCGCCGCCGCAAGGGGGAAACAACCCGCATCCTGCTGGAACGGCGGGACCAGGATGGCTGGCATGGCCGGGCGCCCTGGCAGGCGCCGGAGGTGGATGGCGAAACCGTTTTGGAAAACGCCGCGGAGTCCGTGAACGCCGGGGATTTCGTGAAAGTGAAGATCGTTCGCAGCAGCCAATACGACTGCCGGGCCCGGCAGATTCCGTCATGAAGCCTGCGGGTTTTTTCCAGTGGATGAGATGGCTGGCCGTCCTGCTGGCAATTGGGCTGGGCAGCCTGGCCTGTGCCCGGCTCCAGCCGGCGGCGGCCCCGTCCGCCGTGCCGGAAGGCAAGGTGAAGCCTTCCCAGGTGTCCGGAAAAACCAGGAGCGCGAAACCGCACAAGCGGGCGAAATCCAAGGCGAAAAAGCCGGAAAAAGCCGAACCGGAAAAACCCGGGCGGTTGCGGTTGAATCCCTCGCAGATCCTGACGCTTCAGTTGCAGGCCCTGAATGCCCAGTACGGCCAGGAAGAGGCGGTGATCCAGCGCCAGAACGGCTTCACCCGGTGGCTGGACAACACCCATGCGAAGACGTTCCTCTGGATGGACAATGCGGTCCGGCAGGTGGATGTGCGCTGGCTGGCCGAGGACACGCCCTACAACCCGGAACTGTCGACGTTCAAATTGAAGCTGCTGACCCGGGTGGGGGGACCCAGCAGCGACAAGGAGTACGACATCAAGGTGCGGTTCCGGGGGGATTTGTCCCTGCCGGGGCTGGAGCACCGGTTGCATTTGTACTTGGACAACGCCGGCCGGGACTCGCTACCGGGCACGGACCCCATGAAGCAGGAGTCCGATCCGCGCCTCGGGGTTCGGGCGTTGTTGAAGACGCTGCAAAACAGTGAAATATCCGCGGGCGGTGGGGTGCGGTTGCGGGGGTCGAAGGTGGTGGTGTACACCGGATTGGATTGGCGCTGGGTCCGGCAGGTTGGGGTGATGCAATTCTGCTTTGATCCGCAGGTGGGGTATTACAGCGACGACGGTTTTGGCCAGAAGACCGTGATGACTTGGACCCGGCCGGTGGGCGATCATAAGTTGTTCCAAGTGCGGACGGCGGAGCGAAGTTCGGAGGCG
>CAZMOR010000143.1:0-1648 GCA_964567795.1 uncultured Verrucomicrobiota bacterium | reverse complement strand
CAGGTTGGCGGCCGACGGCACCGCCGTGAAGCCCCCGGCGATGTAGGCCGGCGAATGCGGCAGCTTGCCGCCGAACAGCGCGCCCATCTCGTGGCACTCGCGCCGCACGTTGATGGCCTCCAGGTAGTGCGCCAGGAACAGGTCCTGCGACGCCTGGTCCACGCGGCGGTCCATCTCGAACCCCGGCGTCCACGGCGGCATCGCCGGCCCCCGGATGTAGTCCGGCAGCGACAGCAGGTAGAAATGCAGGATGTGCGACTCCAGGAAGCAGGCCCCGTGGACCAGGTTCCGCAGGATCCGCGCCGCGCCGGGAATCGTCACGCCCCCGGCCTGGTCCAGCGCCAGCACCGCCACCTCCGAATGCGACGTCGGACACACCCCGCAGATGCGCGACGTGATGATCGGCGCATCGCGCGGGTCGCGCCCCTCCAGCAGCTTTTCAAAACCGCGGAACAGCGTCCCGGTCATCTGCACGTGGACGATCTGCTGGACGCCGTTCACGGTGTCCACTTCGATATCGGCTTTGAGATGGCCCTCGATCCGGGTTACGGGATCGACGGCGATGGGAATGACGGCCATGGTTGCTCTCCGTTGTTGGGGTGTTCCGGCGCGGGTTCTCTGCTCAGGACGGCGGAATGTACAAATCGTAGAAGGACGCGGTGCCCGGGAAGGTCTTGTCCACGCAGCCGTGGCACGGCGCGTTCACGCCGATGCACCAGTTGTTCTGCCAGCGGTCGGTCGGCGACGGATTGGAATCGCCGGCCAGGATGTTCCAGCAGCCGTTGCACCTTGCGCGCGTCAGCGGGCCCCGGCAGCCCAATTGGATCAGGCACTTGCCGTCGCAGTCGCTGAAATCCGTCGCCTCGCCCGGCGCCGCCGCGTTCACGTAGACGTTCCGCGGGCATTTGTCGTGCACGTATTCCTTCGTGGCGCCGTGAATGGTTTCCCGGTACAGCGCCGTCGGCCGGTGGTCCTCGTCCAGGTCCACCGGCGTGCCGGTCAGCAGCTGGACGATCGCCCACACCACCCAGTCGGGATTCGCCGGGCAGCCCGAAATGTTGATGGTCGTACGCCCCGTCAGCTGCCCCACCCCCACCACGCCCGTCGGATTGGACCCCGAGGCCGGAATGCCGCCGAAAGACGCGCAGGTGCCCACGCACACGATCGCCAGCGCCCGGGCCGACATCTCCTGCACCGCCTGCTGGTAGGTCACCTCTTCGCCGTGCAGGCTGTATACGATGCACGGCCCGCCGCCGTACGCCGTCGGCACGCCGCCTTCGAGCACCAGCACGTAGTTGCCCGACTCGTACACCCGCCGCAGCTCCGCCGTCGCCGAATCCCCCGCCGGCGTCATCAGCGTCGCGTGATACACCAGGTTGATCGCATCCGTCAGGACTTCCTTGATCGTCGGCGCCGGCCCCAGCGAGTCCGCAATCCGGTTCAACAGCGACACCGAACAACCTGTGCACGAACTCCCGTGCAGCCAAATGACGGACGGCGCCGACGGGTTCGCCAGCGCCGTTTGCAGAAAGCCCAGCTTCTCGTTGGTCAGGGCCAATGCGGCTGCGGACAGCCCGCAATATTTCAGAAAATCACGCCGGGTAATCGTTGCCGTCATCCGCGCCTCCGCCTTCTGGATTCCATCTCT
>CAZMOR010000142.1:0-4109 GCA_964567795.1 uncultured Verrucomicrobiota bacterium | reverse complement strand
ATGGAGGTCGCCGCGAGCCTGCGCACCCGCAACCTCGGCGAGTTCTACAACGATGCGATTTTCTACCGCGAGGAAATCCAGAAGGCCTTCAAGCACGGCGACCTGACCCTGCGCCAGAACGCCGAGGCCGACCGCCTGTTCTGGCACATCCTCACGCACATCCGCACCGAAATCTCGAAGCTGCGCTTCGTGCCCGAGGACATGCGCAACCTCGAGGAGCTGATGGCCGACATCTACTACTGTAACTTCAGCGTCTTCCAGTCGCTGCCCGACAGCTGGGCCATCGACCAGCTCTTCCCGATCATGCCCATCCAGCGCCTGAACGAGAAACCGGCGCGCCTGGCCGTGCTCTCCGACATCACCTGCGACTGCGACGGCAAGATCGACCATTTCGTCGGCCAGCACGACACGCGCGGCGCGCTGCCGGTGCACGCCGTCGGCAAGGACGAGGACTATGTCCTCGCCGTCTTCCTCGTCGGCGCCTACCAGGAGACCCTGGGCGACCTGCACAACCTCTTCGGCGACACCAACGTCGCCAGCCTCCACGTGGACGACGCCGGCGAAATCTCCTACGAGCAGGAGCTCGACGGCGACTCCGTCGGCGACGTGCTCAGCTACGTGGAATACAACCCGCAGGGCCTGCTCGCGCGCTTCCGCGAACTGGCCGAGGAAGCCGTGCGCCAGAAGCGCATCAGCCCGACCGAGCGGCGCGAAATCCTCGACGCCTTCGAAAACGGCCTGCGCGGCTACACCTACTTCGAGACGTGAGGTTCCCCATGCGACGCATTTCCTTCTTCGAGATCAACCACGAGAACGCGCCCCCGGGCCGCGCGAATTTCCACGTCATTCCGGCGCCGATGGAAACCACGGTCTGCTACGGCGGCGGCACGGCGCAGGGGCCGCAGGCGATCCTCGAGGCCTCGAGCCAGCTCGACGACTTCGACGGCCGCGGCTGGCCCACCGACCTCGCCATCCACACCCAGGCCGACGTCAAGCCGTTCCCCGGCCACCGGGACCTGAGCGAACGCTGGCTCGACGGCATCGAGCGCGCCGTGTCCAAAGCCCTGCGCTGCGGCGCCGTGCCCGTCGTGCTCGGCGGCGAGCACACCGCCACGCTCGGCTCCGCGCGCGCCTTCAAGGACGCGGGGCTGGACATCGGCATCATCCATTTCGACGCCCACGGCGACCTGCGCGACACCTACCAGGGCCGCCACATCTCCCACGCCTGCGTGATGCGCCGCGTGCACGAACTGGGTTTCCCGCTCGTGCAGCTCGGCACGCGCGCCTACTGCATGGAGGAAGTGCAGTACCGCGCCGCGCACCGGAAGACCATCACCGCCTACGACGCGCACGTTCTCGCCGAAGGCCGGCTGCCGAAGAACTGGCTTCCGAAAAACTTCCCGAAGCAGGTGTTCGTGTCGTTCGACCTCGACGCCTTCGATCCGGCGGTGATCCCCGCCACGGGCACGCCGGTGCCCGGCGGCCTCGGCTGGCGCGACGCGCTGAAGCTGATCGACGGCATCGCCGCCGCGCGCAAAATCGTCGGATTCGATGTGGTCGAGCTCGCGCCCCTGAAGCACCTGCAGCACCCCGACTACACGGCCGCACTGCTGGTCTATGCGCTGATGGCCGCCGCCGCCCGGTCCTAGGCGCCCCCATGCGGGGGCTCGCGGCTCGCGGTTTTTCCATACTGTGGAAAAAAGTTTTCCACAGTGTGGAAAAATTCATCAAAGTTTTTCCATTGTGTGGAAAAATGAGCTACGGCGCGAGAATCACGAGATCCCAGAATTCCAGGCGCGGCACGGTGAAGGCGGTGTAATCCCCGCTTTCGTCTGATCCGGACTGGAACGGCAGTTCCCGCAGGCCGCCGCGGCCGTCGTCCGGCGTGGCCAGGAAAACCTTCTGGATGCCGGCGCCCGGGCGCACTTTCAGGACGATGTTGGTCTGTGGCGCGGGGGTGGCGCACGGGTTGCGCCACTGGTCGTCCACGCCGTTCAGGTTGATCAGGTGCAGGACCTGGACGCCGTCCGAACGCTCCCGGGCCCAGATCCAGATTGCGCCGGAATCGGCCTCGGGGCTCAGGTGGTGCGTGGAGCTGTCGATGCGCACGCCGGGTGCATCGCGCAGGCCGGTGAACAGGAGGTTTTCGTAGCGCACGGCGAAGTCATACAAGTCGCGCAGGGCGCGTGCGAGGCCCGGGTGCATCCGCGGCGTGCGCGCGGGGAAGTATTCGTTGACCAGCAGGTGGCCTTCGTCGCCGAGTTCGATGTGGAAGGCGCCGTTGGCGAACAGGCAGGCATCCAGCAGGCGCGCCGACGCGTCGTTGATGTACGTGGGCAACGGCGGCTGCGCGGGATCGCCCATTTCGTCCCACGGCTTGCGATTGATGTACGCCGCGAGCACCACGGCCTTGCCGGGCGCGGCCTCCCGGACTTCGCGGAGGTTGTCGCGCAGGTCCCGGTAGCTGTACCGGCTCCAGACTTCGCTGTAGTAGAGGTCGGCGTCCGACCGGGCGATGTCGGGCAGGTAGTTGCCCATGACGTCGTTGTGGGTGACGATCGCGCCGGGGTGCGTCTGGCGGAGAAAGGCCCGGGCTTCGTTGATAAATTTCGGGAATTCCTCGCGCTCGGGAATGCCGGCCTCGGAGTTGTATTTGTAGCACCATTCGCCGCCGAGATTGTCGAGATGAATGCCGTCGAAACCGGCCTGGTCCAGGGCGTCGGCGAACTGGCCGAAGATGTGCCGCTGCCAGTCCGGATTGGACACATCCATGACCCAGATCTTGTAGTTGCCGGCGTCGTGCCGGCGGATGTCCCACAGGTTGGTGGAGCGGGGCACCTTGAACGCGGCCCATTCAATGTGCTCGGGCTCGTCATTGCCGCTGTCGCCGTACATCAGGTTGTAGGACAGCGCCGCCATGCGGCAGGCGTGGACGGCGGCGATCTTCTTTTTGACCGTCGCGAACGACTGCACGCGCCCGCCCACCTGGGTGAAGCTGTCCAGCGGCTGGCCGTCCGCGCCGCGGGGCACGAGCCGGTCGTGGGTCCATTTCCAGTCGTAGAACTGGATGACGTTGAGATGGAACTTAGCCAGGCCGCTGGCAAGGATTCCGGCATTAGCCCCGGCGGGATATTCCGAGAAGAAGCCCATGCGCGGGAAGCGGGTCCAGTCGCTCGAGACATCGATGGCGGTCGAGCGCGAATCGCGCACCTGGCCGTCCACGACGAGATCCACGTCCACGCCGTAGCCGCGGAAGTCGTCCGTCGGTGTTTGCCAGGGAAAGACAACGCGGGAGCGGCCGCCGTGCGGCAGGGAGACGTCTTTCCGGAAGGATTTGATTTCCTGGGCGAGATGCAGCACGCGGACCACCAGCGTGCCTTGAATGTCCGCGCCGGGATTTTGGAGATCGACGTCCAGGTTGGCCATTTCGCCGGGAGTGTACCGGCCTTTGGCCACGGTGACATCGCGGATGGGGGAGTTGATGCGCAGGCGGTAGTCCGCGCCGGTGTTGCTGTCCCAGAACGAATCGCCGTTGGCATTTCGGGCGCGGACATAGAGCCGGAGCGCGGCGCCTTCGGGAAAGGCGCCGAGATTGGCGGTCCAGAGATCGTTGCCGTTGGTGGCTCCGGCAGGCGACATCGGCACGGTTTTCCACGAAACGCCGTTGTCTAGGGAGACGCCGACTTCGGCCGCGGCCGCGACGCCGGGCGGGCGCATTTCAGAAAACACGCGCAGCTCGTCGCCGGGATTCAGGCGGCCGGGTGCGGGTTCGGTGCGCAGGCTGCCCAGCCAGCGGATGGATGCAGCGGCATTATAGACCGCCGCCTTGTCCTGAAACTGGAAGGATTGATTCGATCCGGCCACATCCATTTTGTACTGAACGACCGAACCATCGGGGAAGGCGCCGAGATTCGCCGTCCAGCGGTCGTGGGTGTCGTAGTTGGCGGTGCCGTGGTGGTCGAGCGTGCGCGTTTGCTCGTCGCCGCCGTTGACGGTGAAATGCACCTGGGCATTTGTGGCGCTGCCCGGCGGCTTGGAATCGACGACGACGATCAAGTCCTGCGCAGGCGCGAGCACGCCGTGATCCGCCGTGTTCTTGGCCCAGCCGG
>CAZMOR010000141.1:0-4625 GCA_964567795.1 uncultured Verrucomicrobiota bacterium | reverse complement strand
GGTGCTTTCCCGGTAGGTCTTGCCCTTAACGGTCCATCGCGCATAGTACACAGGGCTTCCTGGCCTTTTGAACAGTCCGCCGTGGCGCATCCGAACCGATCCGTTCTTCATCGCCGTTTGCGATGGATTCGAGTCTATGTCCATGGGCTGATCCCTTCTGCTCATTTCTGCATATATATGTACACGGGAATTCGTGGAACTGACACAAAAATAGCTCACCCTATAGAATTCTCTAGAGAATACTTCATTATTATCAGACTGTAAATCTGACCTCTATGAGTTCGAAGGTTCGAATCCTTCCCCCACCACCATCCCTGATTTTCATGGCGGCTTATGGTTGCTCCCGCTTGCCATTGCCGCAGCTTGTGCTTATCCTCGTGTCTTGTGAAACCGGTCCAAGAGGACGGGTTTTGCGGGAGGTCGGAACATGATGACACGGCGGGGATGGCGCTGGATCCGGGTGGCGGCGATGGTGGCGTGGGGTTCCGCGGCCGGGGCCTTGGCAGGGGAGGCCAACTACCAACCCTATATCGTGGGTGAACGGGCGGCGGGGATGGGCGGAGCCGTGGTCGCCACGGCGGATGGGATGGATGCTTGCTTCTACAATCCGGCGGGCCTGGGCGGGGAGGAACGCGATTCGATATCGGTCAACGGCACGCTGTACGGCATTCAGAACTTCAAGACGGATGACGCCGCCTTCCCGGGTGAGGACTTCCGGATCTCATCCTTCGCGACGATTCCGACGGGATTGAGTGCGGTGAAGAAACTGAAACCCGGCACGGTGGCGGCGTTTTCCGTGTTCGTGCCCTCGCAGGCCAGCGCCCGGGAAATCCAGGCGTATGCCAACCGGCAGCACTACTACAATTACAGCCAGGACGAGCAAACCCTGTATCTCGGACCGTCGCTTGGACAGGTCATCAACGAACGGCTATCGCTGGGCGCCTCGATCCTGGGCGTTTACCAGACGGCCAGTGAATTTGAAAACCTCTATTGGGGCGATTATTCCTACACCTACACGGCGAATTACAAATATTCCGTCATGGCCCTGGTCGGTACATTGGCGGCCCAATGCAAACTATCGAAGGAATGGTCGGCCGGTGCGGCCGTCACAACGCCATCGTTCCGTCTCGCCGGAAGCGGCAGCATTCAAATGAGCGAAGTGCAAGGCGCGGCCGAAGCCGCCGGAGCCGGCTCCGCCTACTATGAAGATCTGGATGCGGATAACGGCTTGCCGACCGTGATTCGGGCCGGCGTGGGCTGGCGGCGGGCGGGCATCGCCAGCGCGGGCTTCGATGTGACGCATCATTTGTCCAGTACCTACGACTGGATGGATGGCGCGCAGGACGGTGAACGCGTGGTGCTCCAGCAACGGCGCGAGGCCGTGACGGACGTGCAAGTGGGCGGGGAGTACATCCTGCGCCAGCGCCATCCCCTCCGCGCCGGATTTTTCACGAGTTATTCCTCCGCGCCGGATTTGGTTCCGGAAGACGCCTCCACCCCGAGTCAAATCGATCTCTACGGGGTGACCGCAAGTATTGGAAGCATCGGCGAAAATGTGGTGATGAACATGGGGCTGAGCTACGTCTGGGGCAGCGGCGATGCGTATGGCACCCGCCTGAACGAAGCGGAGGAATTGGAAGTGGTGATTACCGACACACGCGAGAGCGGCTTGTACGCTTTTGCCAGCACGGCTTATCGGTTCTAGGTTGTTTGCCGGTGCATGTACCTTGGGCGGATTGCGGAAAAGAGGAGGAAGAGTCATGTTGGTTGTCCATGTTCAGGTCCAGGTGAAGCCGGAGCACGTCGAGGCGTTTCGGCAGGCGACCCTCGAAAACGCCCGGAACAGCGTGCAGGAGCCGGGAATCGCCCGGTTCGACGTCGTCCAGCAGGCGGACGATCCGACGCGGTTTACGCTGGTGGAGGCCTACCGCACAACGGAAGCCACGGCAGCGCACAAGGCGACGGCGCATTACGCCAAGTGGCGGGATGCGGTGGCCGACATGATGGCCGCATCGCGCACCTCCGTGAAATACGCGAATGTCTTTCCGCCGGACGAAAACTGGTAGCCGCGCATGAACTTCGAATTCACGTCTCCACAGCGGGTAATATTCGGCCCCGGCACACTCCGCCAGGCCGGCACCCTGGCCACGGCCCTGGGTCGCCGCGCGCTGGTAGTGACCGGCCGCGATTCCAGCCGTGCGGCCGTCCTGCTGCAAATGCTGCAGGAACACGGCGTGGAAACGGAGGTTTTCCGGATCGGCGGCGAGCCCACCACCGGCCTAGTGCGCGACGGCGTGAAAACCGCGCTGGAATTCAAGGCCGACCTGGTCGTGGGCTTTGGCGGCGGCAGCCCGCTGGATTCGGCCAAGGCCATTGCGGCCATCACCGCGAACGGCGGCGATCCCCTGGATTACATGGAAGTGGTGGGGCGCGGGCAGCCGCTGACGCAGCCGTCCCTGCCGCTGCTGGCCATTCCGACCACCGCCGGGACCGGATCGGAAGTCACGCGCAACGCGGTGCTCGCCTCGCCGGAGCACGGCGTGAAGGCCAGTCTGCGCAGCATAACCATGGTGCCGCGCGTGGCCCTGGTTGATCCCGAACTGACCTATGACCTGCCACCGGCCGTCACCGCCAGCACGGGGCTGGACGCGTTGACGCAGCTTATCGAGCCCTTCACCTGCAACCGGACGAATCCACTGGTGGACGCCCTGTGCCGCGAAGGCATCGGGCGCGTGGCGCGCGCCTTGCGCCGGGCCTATGCGAATGGCCGTGACGCGGCGGCGCGGGAGGACATGGCGCTGGCGAGCCTGTTCGGCGGGTTTGCGCTGGCCAATGCGGGGCTGGGGGCGGTGCATGGATTCTCCGGCGTCATCGGCGGGATGTTCCGCGCGCCGCATGGCGCGGTCTGCGCCGCGCTGCTGCCGCATGTGATGGCTGTCAACCGCCGGGCGCTGCAGGAACGCGCGCCGGAAAGCCCGCTGGCCGTGCGGTACGACGAAGTCACCCGCCTGGTGACCGGAAATCCGGAGGCGCAGGCGGATGCGGGCGTGGCCTGGGTGGCGAAACTGGCGGCGGACCTGAACGTGCCGCCGCTGGCGGCCTGCGGCGTGAAGGAAAATGACATCCCGCTGATCGTCGAACGTGCCGCGGTAGCCTCCGGCACGAAGGCGAATCCCATCGCCCTGACCACCGGCGAACTCGCGGAAATCCTGCGCCGGGCAATCTAGGTGCCTGCGGGTCTGTTCGTTGCCCTGTTATGGGCCGATGATTTCCAGGACACCGTCGGATGCCGTTCCCGCGGGGTTGAAATTGGAATTTCGCAACTGGTCACCTTTCAGGAAAAACGCTGACCCGCCCTTGAGCACGACCACCAAGCCATTCGTGCCGAACGGCGGCTCGTTGTTCAAAACGATGGGGCCGTCGCCGGTCGTCAAAGCAGGTGGCCGGTAGTTGCGCGTGAAAAGGAACGGTGTGCCATCAGGGGCATCGTCCAAGCCCAAGACCATGCACCAGGCGTTGTTTTCAGCCCTGAAATCGCGGGGGTCGCTGGAAGCCGCGGGAGGCAGGCCGGGGGCTGCAAAAAAATCGTATGTCACATTGATGGTTCCCGATGCGACAAGCTCTTTGAAATACTCCGTTGTGGTGCGGCATTGCCCCTTCCGGGGCCATTCGGATTGATCGCCTCCAAGCACCAGGTTCTGCATCTGCGACGCGAACACGGCCTTGTAGATATTGGCGCCGTTGGACACGGTCTGGACTTGTCCGGCCGACTCCGTGGCTTTGTCGACGGCGGGCAGCACGATGGCCGTTGCCAGACCCGCGATGAAAGCGACGATACACAGCATACGCGACTCCTTCTGCCCGTCGGGCAGGTGCTGAACATATCAACCAAAGCCCAGAATAGACGCAGGAAAGGCGGCCGTCAACCAAGGTGGCGGAACAGCTACTTTTTGACGGATTTTTTGATCCGGTTGACGTGGCCGCGGCCGAGGCCCTTTACCTCGCAACCGAGCTCGAAATAGCGCCGGATCTTGGCGTCGTCCAGGATGCCGAAGCAGTCGATGATGGCGGCCGGCTTGCCGATCATCTTGACCACCTTGTCCGGATCGAGGTCCATGTAGGCGCTGTGGCGTACGGCGAAGATCACCACGTCCACGTCCTTCAGGGAGGCCTTGAGGTCCTGGCTGATCGGGAGGGTGGTCAGTTTGTCCTGGTTGCGGAAGAACCGCTTGAGGCTGTGCGCGTTGGCGGGATAGGAATCCTGCGCCTCGAACTCCCACCAATGCTCGACGTAGGGGTCGTGCACGCGGATTTCCGCGCCCATTTCGGAGAGCTTGCGGACGATGAGTTCGGAGCCGCTATAGCGGGTGTCGCCGACGTCCTCGCGATAGGAGGCGCCGAGCAGGAGCACTTCGGCGGCGGCGATGGGACGGTCCATGTTGCGCAGGGCGTCGCGGACCATCTCGGCTGCGCGCAGGCCGCGCGTGTCGTTGATGTTGATGGCGGTCGGGGTGATCTTGAAGATGTTGTCCTTCCAGCCGAGGATGTGCTTGTAGGCCCACATGCCGAGGCCGCCGTCCTTGGGCAGGCAGTAGCCGCCGATGCCGGGGCCGGGGAAGATGATG
>CAZMOR010000140.1:0-4873 GCA_964567795.1 uncultured Verrucomicrobiota bacterium | reverse complement strand
ACCTCGTGCGCCAGCTGGTCGAGTACAAGAAGTTCAAGGACGCGGCGCTGCACCTGGAATCGCTGGAGCTGCGCCGGGAGGACATCTTCGGGCGCGACGGGGCGGAGGCGGTGCTGGGCAAGGAGCCCGACGTGGCGCTGCACGACGTGGGGCTGTTCGACCTGATCAGCGCGTTCAGCGAGGCGTTGAAGAAGGTCAAGAGCGAGGAATTGCGGGAGATTTTCGCCGAGCGCTTCACGGTGGCGGAGAAGATCGAGGTGCTGGGCGACCGGCTGCGGCGCGAGGGGAATTTCTCGATCTCGCGGATGTTCGAGGGCATGCGTTCGCGGCACGAGATCGCGTGCACGTTTCTGGCGCTGCTGGAGCTGATCCGGCTGAACCAGGCGCGGGCGGTGCAGCGGGAGACGTACGGGGAGATTTTCATCGAGCGGGCGGAGGGCATCGTGGAAATGGTGCCGCCCGTGGTGGAGGAGGCTCCGGCGCCGGGCGGCGCGGGGGAATAGAGGAACGGAACGATGAACGATTTTGTACTGCCGGAACTGAAGCAGATCATCGGGGCGATGCTCTTCGTGCGCAAGGAGCCGCTGACGGTGGCGGAGATCCGCCGCGTGCTGGCCGCGACCGCGGAGCGGCGCGGGGGCATCACGAGCGATTTCGCCAAGGCGAACGAGGCGCTGGTGCGCGAGGCGGTGGACGCGCTGGGGCGCGAACTGGCCGAGCGGAAGGCGGGCTTCCACGTCATCGAAGTGGCGGGGGGCTACCGGCTGGAGAACGACGCCAACTGCGGGCCGTGGCTGCGGGTGATGCTGCAGAAGGGCCGCGGGGCGCGGCTGTCGCTGCCGGCGTTGGAGACGCTGGCGATCATCGCCTACCGGCAGCCGTGCGTGCGGTCGGAGATCGAGGCCGTGCGCGGCGTGGCCGTGGATGCCATCCTGAAGAACCTGCTGGAGATGCAGCTGGTGCGCGTCGTCGGCCGCAGCGAGCTGCCGGGCCGGCCGTGGATGTTCGGCACGACCCAGAAGTTCATGGAGCATTTTGGCCTGAAGAGCCTGGACGACCTGCCGGGCACGGATGAACTTCGGCGGCTCGAGGCCGAGCAGGCGCGGGCGCGCGCGCCGAAGGCGGCGGAGCCGGAGGCGCCGCCGGAGCATCCGAACCAGATGAAGCTGGCGGAGATCGAAGCCGCCGTGCCCGCCGGGCCGACCCCCGAGGAAGCGGTGGGCGCGGGCGACGAGGACGCGGCCATCGAGCGCGAAGGGATGTCGGAAGAGGAAATCGTGGGCGGGGAAGACGAGGAGAAGGAACCATGAGCCGGTTTGCGCGTTTGGCAAATCCATGGATTGCGAGCCAGCGGCCGTACCAGCCGGGGCGCCCGATCGAGGAAGTGGCGCGGGAACTGGGGCTGGGCGATGCGGAAGGCATCGTGAAGCTGGCCTCGAACGAGAATTCGCTGGGGCCCTCGCCGAAGGCGATGGCGGCGATGCAGGCGGCAATTCCGAAGATGCATCTCTATCCGGACGGCGGTTCGTTCTACCTGCGGCAGGCAATTGCGAAGAAGTACGGGATCGGCGACGACATGGTGATGCTGGGCTGCGGCTGCAACGAGCATGCGGTGCTGCTGGCGCACGCCTTCATGGACAAGGGCGACGAATTGGTGGCGTCGGAACGGTCGTTCGTGGTCTACAAGCTGGTGTCGGAGCTGTACCACTGCAAGTGCGTCGAGGCGCCGATGCGGGGCATGACGCACGACCTGGACGCCATCCTGAAGGCGATCACGCCGCGCACGAAGATCGTGGTGGTGGGCAATCCGAACAATCCGACGGGCACGATGGTGGGGCAGGCGGAGGTCGACCGGTTCGTGGAGCAGGTGCCGGAGAACGTGGTGACGGTGTTCGACGAGGCCTACATGGAGCTGCTGGATCCGAAGCTCCAGGTGGACACCGTCAAGCACGTCAAGGCGGGCAAGAAGCCGGTCGTGACGCTGCGGACATTTTCCAAGGCGTACGGCCTGGCGGGGCTGCGGGTGGGCTATGCGATGGCGCAGCCGGACGGCATCGACCTGCTGAACAAGGTGCGCCAGCCGTTCAACGTGAACGCCATGGCCCAGGCCGCGGCGGTGGCCGCGCTGGAAGACACCGCGCATTTGGAGGCCACGCGGCGGATGCTGGTCGAGGGGCGCAAGCAGTTGATGGACGGCATGCGGAAGCTGGGGCTGGACCCGGTGGAGTCGGTGACGAACTTCATCCTGTTTCCGTTCAAGAAAGCGGCCGGCCTGACGGCGGCGCTGACCAAGCACAAGGTCATCGTGCGGCCCATGGCGGGGTTCGGCCTGCCGGAGCATGTGCGGGTGAGCGTGGGCAACGCCAAGGAAAACGCCCAGTTCCTGCGCGCGCTTTCGGAAGCTCTGATCGAGCTGCAATAAATCCCGGGAAGCCCGGGATTCCCGGCGGGCGCCGTATCGAACCCGTTCGTGGCCATACGCTTGAGCCGCGAGCCCCCGCATCCGGGCAGAACTTGCTGCCCCTGTTTCAGTTGCGCTTTCCGGGGTGAATTCTTCCCGAGGAAACGTTTTTGGGGTGGCCAAGGGGGAGGGGGGAGGGTAAAGTTGCGGGCTCAAAACGAGTTCACCGGGCGGGTTTTGCCGTTACCGAAGAACCGGAGAATTTAATGATTGTTGTCATGAAAAAAGGGGCCAGCGAAGCCCAGGTCCAGGCGATCGCCGACCTGGTGACGGGCTGGGGCCTGAAAGCGCATGTGAGCCCGGGCACGGAAGTAACCGTGATCGGCCTGATTGGCGATGAGGCGGCCATGCAGGAAACCGCCCTGGAGATGATGCCGGGGGTGGAGAAGGTGATGCCGGTGCTGAAGCCCTACAAGCGGGCCAGCACGGAGTTCCATCCGGAAAAGACGATCATCAAGATCCCGCCGGCGCGGCATGGCGACCGGGGGTTGAGCATTGGCGGGCCGGGCGTGGTGGTGATGGCGGGCCCCTGTTCGGTCGAGACCCGCGACATGATCCTCTCGCTGGGGGCGTTCCTGAAGGGCGCCGGGGCGCACATGCTGCGGGGCGGGGCGTTCAAGCCGCGCACGTCGCCGTATGCGTTCCAGGGCCTGGGCGTGGAAGGGCTGCGCTACCTGGCCGAGGAGCGCTCGGTGGTCGGCCTGCCGGTCATCACCGAGGTGATGGATACGCGCGACGTGGAGATGGTCAGCGAATTCGCGGATGTCATCCAGGTGGGCGCGCGCAACATGCAGAATTTCAACCTGCTCAAGACGCTGGGGCGCTGCAAGAAACCGGTGATGCTCAAGCGCGGGCTGGCGAACACGCTGGAAGAGCTGCTGATGAGCGCGGAATATGTGATGAGCGAGGGCAACACGGAGGTGATCCTGTGCGAACGGGGCATCCGCACCTTCGAAAAGTTCACGCGCAACACGCTGGATTTGAGCGCGGTGCCGGTGCTGAAGCGCGAAAGCCATCTGCCGGTGGTGGTGGATCCCAGCCATGGCGTCGGGCACTGGGACCTGGTGGCGCCGATGGCGAAGGCGGCCGTGGCCGCCGGCGCGGACGGGCTGCTGCTGGAAGTGCATCCCGATCCGGCGAAGGCCGTATCGGACGGGCCGCAGTCGCTGACGCCCAAGCGTTTCAAGGATTTGATGGGCGAACTGGAACTGGTGGCACGCGCCGTGGGGCGGAACCTGCATTGAACCGGGACGGGGCATGACGAAGGAACCGGGCATTTCAATCGTCGGGCTGGGGCTCATGGGCGCCTCGCTGGCGATGGCCTTGCGCCAGCGCGGCTATGCCGGCCGGCTGGTGGCGTACGCGCGCAAGGAGGACACCCGCCGGGAGGCGCTGGCCCGCGGCATCGTGGATGCGGCGTTTGCCGATCCCGATGCGGCGCTGAAGGGCGCCACGCTGGTTGTGCTGTGCACGCCGATCCGCTCCTGCGTCGAATTCGCCGGGGATATTGCGCCGCTGCTCAAGCCGGGCACGCTCGTGACGGATGTCGGCAGCACCAAGGGTTGGATCTGCCGCCAGATGGCGGGCCTCCTGCCGCCGGGGGTGTTCGTGGGCAGCCATCCCATCGCGGGTTCGGAGAAGCAGGGCCTGCAGGCGGCCTCGGCCGACCTGTACGAGAACGCCTTGACGGTGATCGCCGCCCATCTGGACGTGCCCGAAGAAGCCTTGGCGCGGGTGACGGAATTGTGGAAATCCGCCGGTTCGCGGACCTGCCGCATGGAGCCGGAAGACCATGACCGCCTCCTGGCGCGCACCAGCCACCTGCCGCACGTGGCCGCCGCCGCCCTGGCGAAGGCCATCGGGCGCGACTCCGCCGAGAAGGTCGGGGCCTTCTGCGGGACGGGATTCTATGACTCGACCCGGGTGGCCTCGGGTTCCATCGAAATGTGGAACGACATCCTGATGACCAATGCGCCCGCCGTGGCCGAGGAATTGAGGGCTTTCAAAATCGAAGTCGAGCGGGTATATGATGATCTCCAAGCCGGTCGCTTTGGCGACGTGGCGAAGTTCCTGGAGCGGGCGCGCGCAGCCCGCGCGGAACTTTTAAAGGGGCGCGGCCGTTGAGGCGGCGCCTGCATAACCAAACGAAAACCAGGCATTGAAATGGCCATTCAGAAACAGACCAAGATCGTGCATCCCGGCGGATTCGACGGCGGCGTGGTCCGCGTGCCGGGCGACAAGAGCATTTCCCACCGCACCGCGCTGCTGGCGGGCATTTCCTCCGGCACGTCGGAGATCCGCGGCTTCCTGCAGGCGGAGGATTGCCTCAACACGCTCAAAGCGATGGAGTCCTTCGGGGCGCGTTCGTGGGTGGACGAGGAGGGGGTGCTCTCGATCCAGGGCACAGGCGGC
>CAZMOR010000139.1:0-29311 GCA_964567795.1 uncultured Verrucomicrobiota bacterium | reverse complement strand
CCGTCGGCGATCCGGATCGTTCCGCGATGGAACCAGCCGTCGTTGCCCAGCCAGCAGGCGTTGTCGAGCTGGAGCTTCATTCCCATTCGATCGTCCCCGGGGGCTTGGTGGTGATGTCGTAGAAGAGCGCGCCCGCGCCGGGCACGGCCCGCACTTCGCGCGCCAGTTCGGCCAGCAGGCCGAAATCGATCGGATACACGTCGGCGGTCATGGCGTCCTTCGAGCACACCGGCCGCAGCACGAATACCTGGCGGCCGGCCGCATCAAACAGCGGCAGCGAAATGACCGGCGCCTGCCAGATTTCGGGAATAGGCGAGATGCGCCGGTGCAGCCGGTCGTCCACCTGCCGCAGGCGATCAAGTCCGGCACGTTCCACGAACGTCTCGCGCAGGGTGAATCCGGTGTTCGAAAGATCGTCGACCGAAACCACCACGCGGTTGATGTCGGCCAGCTCGTTGATCAGCCGGTTCGCCAGCGCGTTCAATTCCGGCCAGGCCGGCAGTCTTCCGGACGGGCTCCAGATGACGGCGGGATGCCGGTAGGACCGCTCGTCGCCCTGCACGCCCACGCTCTTCACCGGCAGGATGCGTCCGCGCAGACCGGCTTTGGCCAATTCGGCATCCAATCGCGCTTGATCGGCGAACGCGGCCGGTACCGTCGTCTTCCCATCATGGCACAGCAGCCGGATGCCGAGCCCCGGACCGGGGAAAGGATGACGGTCGAGCAGCGCCTGCGGCAGCCCCAGCTCGCGGCCCAGCAGCCGCACCTCGTCCTTGTACAATTCGCGCAGGGGCTCCACCACCAGCCCGCAGTCGATCATCGCCTGGATCTCCGGCACGCGGTTGTGGTGCGTCTTGATCACCGCCGCGTTTTTCGTGCCGCCGCTTTCGATGGTGTCGGGATAAATCGTGCCCTGCACCAGCTTCCAGTTGTCGCCCAGGTTCAGCGCCTGGAGTTTCCTGCGCAAAACATCGACAAACAGGCGCCCGATGATCGCCCGCTTCCGTTCGGGATCAGCCGTTCCGGCCAGCTCGCGCAGGAACAGGTCGCCGGCGCGTTCGATTTCGATGTTCCGGAAGCCTTCGGCGGCCAGGAATTTCAGGATGTCGTCCGACTCGCCCAGGCGCATCAGCCCCGTATCCACGTGCAGGGAGCGCACGCGCTCCGCGCCGACGGCCTCGATGCAGACCTGCAGCGTCACCAGCGAATCGACGCCGCCGGACACCAGCAGGAACAAGGTGGCATCGCCGGCGGCCTGGCGGGTCTGTTCAATCACGCGCCGGCGCATGCTGTCGCCCGCCCAGGGCGTGCGGATGCGGCACAACGACAGGAAATTCCGCAGCATGGCGCCACCCTGCGGCGTATGCACGACTTCGGGATGGAACTGCACGCCGAAAACCGGCCGCGCCTCGGCCTCGTAGGCCGCGATGGCGCAGGTTTCCGCCGCCGCCGTGGGCCGGAATCCCGGCGGCAGCTTCGTCACATGGTCGCCATGGCTCATCCAGACGGTCTGGTCCGCCGCCAGCCCGCCGAACAGCTGCGCCCCGGTATCGCACCGGATCGCCGTGGGGCCGTATTGCCGTTCGCAGCCGTGCGCCAGCTCCCCGCCGAACAGCTTGGCCAGCAGCTGGTGGCCGAAGCAGATGCCCAGGCTCGGATTGCCGTACCACGCCAGCCGCGGCCGCATCCGCTCCACGTGCGCGGCGGTCACCGATTGCGGCCCGCCGGACAGGATCACGCCCGCCGGCCCGCGGGGCCCCGGCTGAAATTCCTCCGGTGGCTGCACGATGCAGTACACCCCCAGCCCGCGCACGCGGTTGGCGATCAGATGCGCGTACTGGCCGCCGAAATCGAGGACGGCGACGTAGTCTAGTTTCGGGTCGAGCATTCCTTCTCCTGTTCGATCTGCCGCAGCAGTTCCTCCGACGCGCCGGTGGGATATTCGCCCGAGAAGCACGCGTAGCAGCACGGCAGGTCCTGGTAGAGCGCGCGCAAATCCTCGAGCGTCTGGTAGATCACCGCATCGGCCTCCAGGTAGTGCGCGATCTGCCGGGGATCGTAGTGCGCCGCGATGATCTCGCGCTTGATCGACATGTCGATGCCGTAGATGCAGGGACACGTGATCGGCGGCGCGGCGGAGACAAAATAGATTTCGGCCGCGCCGCTTTCGCGCAGCAGCTTCACGATATGCTTCGACGTCGTGCCGCGCACGATGGAGTCGTCCACCACCGCCACTTTCCGCCCGCGAACCACGTCCTTCAGCGGATTGAGCTTCTGGCGGACGATCTTCTCGCGCCGCGCCTGCGTCGGCACGATGAAGCTGCGGCCCACGTGGTTGTTCTTCGCCAGGCCGCGCCGATACGGCACGCCCAGCGCCTCCGCCATCCCCGAGGCGAAGAAATAGGCCGACGACGGCACGTCGATCACGAGGTCCGGCTTCAACCCGGCCTTCTTCACCTGCTCCGCCAGCTGCCGGCCGATCCGTACGCGCTCGGTCGCCACCAGCCGGCCGTTGATCACCGAATCCTCGCGCGCGAAGTAGATGTATTCGAACACGCAAAAGGCCTGTTTCTCGGCCCGGCAGATGCGGCTGTGGACCTTGTCTTCGATGTCAATCAGCACCGCCTCGCCGGGCTTCAGATCGCGCACCACTTCGAACCCGAGGTAGTCGAAGCAGTCCGTCTCCGACGCGAAGGCATACACCATGCCGCGGTCGGTGTACTTCCGCCCCAGCACCAGCGGCCGGATTCCGTGCGGGTCCGTGAAGGCCAGCAGGCCGTGGCCCGCGATGATCGTCAGCGCCGAGTACGCCCCCTGCACCTGACCCTGCACGGTCTGGACCGAATCGAAGATATCGTCGGGCGTCAGGCTCTGCAGGTTCTTCGTCTCCAGGGCCGCCGCCAGGGCATACAAGATCAGCGCCACGTCGTTGGATGTGTCCAGCAGTCGGTGGCGGTCTTCGCACAGCGTCTGCTTGAGCTGTTGGAAATTGACCACGTTGCCGTTATGGACCATCGCCAGCCCGAAGGGATAGTTCACCACCGTCGGCTGGGCGTCCAGCACGTCGGTCGAGCCCTGCGTGGCATAGCGCACGTGCCCCAGCCCGACCCGGCCCGGAAAACGCGCCAAGTCCACCTTCTTGAAGGCCTGGCTCACCAGTCCATCCGCCTTGTGCAGGTGGAAACGGTGGTTGAAGGTGACGATGCCCGCCGCGTCCTGGCCGCGATGCTGGATGCTGGTCATGCCCTCCAGCAGCGTCCCGGCGATGTCGTCATGCCCGATGATTCCTAGGATTCCGCACATATGGCCCGTCCGTTCTTGTCTATGAATTCACCCAAGGCCTCGGCGTAGAGCGCATGCTCGACCGCCAGCCCGCGGCGTTCGACTTCGGCCAGCGTCTCCGCGCCCCGCAGATCAACCTCCCGCTGCGCAAGCACCCGGCCGGTATCGAGTCCTTCATCCACCAGGTGCACCGTGATTTTCGTCGCCGGCAGCCGCTGCGCAAACGCCCACTCGTAGCCGTGCAGGCCCTGGTGCTGCGCCGTGTCGGCGGGATGGATGTTCAGGATGCGCCCGCGGTACCGCGCCACCACCCGCGGCGAGAGCATGCGCATGTAGCCGGCCAGCGCCACGATGTCGGCATGGCAGCGCTCCAGCGCGCCGAGAAGTTCATCGTCATACGCATCCCGCCCCATTCCGCGCGCATCCAGCGCGACGGTCTCCAGCCCCCGTTCCCGGGCCAGTACCAGCCCCGGCGCCCCCGGCCGGCTGGAAATCACGCCCGCGATTTCGCAGCGCCCGGCCAGCACGCCCTGCTGCACGGCTTGCGCCAGGGCCAGCATGTTGCTGCCACGCCCCGAAATCAGGATGGCCACGCGTAGAATCATGCCGGCACCCTCCCCCCGATATCGGTCCGGTATTGCTTGCCGCGGAACTTAATCTGGTCGCAGGCGGCGTACACCTTGCGGCGCGCCGCCGCCAGGTCGGCGCCGTGCGCCACCACGTTCAGCACGCGGCCGCCGGACACCACCAGCTCGCCGTTGCGGCGCTCGGTGCCGGCATGGAATACCAAGGCCTCGGCCGTTTCGGCGCCGGTGATTGCGTCCCCGGGGCGGATGTGCTCCGGATAGCCGCCCGCCGCCAGCACGACATCCACCACCACGCCCGGTTTGACCGGCAGCGGATGCTGCTCCAGCGTGCCGTCGAAACTGGCCAGCAGCGTCGGCAGCAATTCCCCCGCCAGCGCCGGCAGCAGCACTTCCGTCTCCGGATCGCCCAGCCGCGCGTTGTATTCCAGCAATTTCGGGCCCGTCGCCGTCATCATCAGGCCGAAATAGAGGAACCCGCGATAGGCGATGCCTTCCGCGGCCAGGCCTTTGAGCGTGGGCTCAATGATGGCCCGCTGAATCTCGGCCATGGCCATGGCATTCACGTCGGGCACCGGCGTATAGGCCCCCATGCCGCCCGTGTTCGGGCCGCGGTCGCCGTCCAGCAGCCGCTTGTGGTCGCGCGAAGCCGGAAACAATTGGATCGATTGGCCAGATACCACGCCCATGACGGATACTTCCGAACCTTCCAGCAATTCCTCCACGACCAGCGGCGCATTCGCGCCATACCGGCGTTCGACCTGTTTCAGGGCGTCCAACGCTTCCGCCAGACCGGCGCAGACAAACACGCCCTTGCCGGCCGCGAGCCCGCTGTACTTCACCACCAGGCCGCCGCGCTGGGCCCGGACATGCTCCGCTGCGGCGCGCGTGGATTCGAAAAAGGCGCCGGCCGCGGTGGCAATGCCGTGGCGCTGCATGAACTGCTTGGCCCACGTCTTGGAGCTTTCCAGCTGGGCCGCCGCCCGCGTTGGCCCGAACACGCGGAACCGGCTGCCGGACAGGAAATCCACCATGCCCCGCGCCAGCGGCGCCTCGGGCCCGACCACGACCAGATCGATGCCTTCGGCCTCGCAAAAAGCCCGGATGCCCGCAAAATCATTCTCGGCAATCGGCCGGTTGTTTTCCGTGCCGCCGTTGCCTGGCAGGCAATAGACGTTTTCCGCGCCGGCATCCTGCGCCAGTTTCCACGCCAAGGCGTGTTCGCGACCGCCGCGGCCGATGACCGCGATTTTCACTTGGCCAGCTCCTTGCGTGCTTCGGCGAGGACATCGCGGCAGATGCGCGGGGCCAGCCCCACGTACCCCGGAACATCCAGCGCCAGCAGGCGCGCCTTCAGGGTCTCGTCGATTTCGCAGGTTTCCAGCAGCCGCCGGAAATCGGCCGGTGTCACCGTCCGGCCGCGGGTCAGCTCCTTCAACCGGTCGTAGGCGTCCTTGCAACCCGCGCGGCGCAGGACGATCTGGTACGGCTCGGCCAGCAGCTGCGGTTCGCGCTCCAGTTCGGCGCGGCTGGCCGCGGCGTCGAGTTCGATGCGGCCCAGCCCGGCGAGCGTTTCCTGCCAGGCCAGGTGCGAGTGCGCCAGCGCCACGCCCACGTTGCGCACCACCGTGCTGTCGGACAGGTCGCGCTGCATGCGCGAATGACACAGCCGCTCGGACAGCGTGGCCAGCAGGCTGTTCGCCAGCACCAGGTTGCCCTCGCTGTTCTCGAACCGGATCGGATTGATCTTGTGCGGCATCGTGGACGACCCCACTTCGCCCTCCTTCCGCCGCTGTCCGAAGAAGCCGCGCGAAATGTATTCCCAGACATCCACATCCAGATCGAGCAGGATCGTGTTGATTCGCCGCACGATGGAAAAGTATTCGCTCCACGCGTCGTGGTCCTCGATCTGCGTGGTCGCCGGATTGAACTCCAGGCCGAGTGAATCGATGAATTTCCGGGAAAAGGCGATCCAGTCGCAGTCCGGATCGGCCGCGACAAAGGCCGACCAGTTGCCGGTCGCCCCGTTCAGTTTGCCCCGGAACCGGAAGGTTTTCAGTTGGCGGTACTGCCGCACCAAACGGGAGATGAAGACCGCGAGTTCCTTGCCGGCGGTGGACGGCGAAGCCGGCTGGCCGTGGGTTTTGGCGGGGAACGGCACCTCTCGCCAGCCGTCGGCCAGCTCCATCAGCTTGCGGATCACGCCCTCCAGCAGGGGCAGTTGCAGCTTCTCGGTATATTCGCGGAACATCAGGCTGTAGGCCAGGTTGTTGACGTCTTCGGAAGTCAGGGCGAAGTGGATCCATTCCGCCTGCGCCGGGAAACGCTCGCGCAAATGCTCCACGCAGGCCATCACGTCATGCGCCGTCCGCGTTTCAATGCGCTTGATGTTCTCGTATTCGCGCTCGCCAAAGGTTTCGCGCTCCCGGCGGAGCGCGGCGCGGCCGGCCTCGTCCAGCGCGAACAAGCGGCCGGTGTCCGCGAGCGCCTCCAGATAGGCCAGTTCGACCCCGCAACGGCTGCGCATCAGCGCCTGCTCGCAGAACAGCTCCGCGAGTTCGCCGAGTTTGGCCGCATAACGCCCGTCGAGGGGTGAAATCTCCTTACGCATGGGCGGCCTCCCGCACCTCGGCGTCGTCGCGGCGCAGGCCGGCCTTCATTCCGGCGATTTCCGCGCAAAAGCGGTCTTTGAGCCGCGGCAGGTTCAGCGTGCGCAGCGCCGCCAGCGCCGCCTCCTTCGGCCGCACCACGGTCATCGCCGGCACCTGCGAGGGCATCATCAGCGAGGAGTTCAGGTTGAGCAGCATGTCCGCGCCGTCCTTGAACGGCGGGCAACTGATCACCGGCAGCGCGGAATTGGCCGCCAGCGCCCCGCCGAGGCCGTTGGAAAGACCCGCCACCGCAAGAATGGCGCCCGGTTCGATGGCGGCATCGTATTCCGCGGCCAGCGGCACCAGGTCTTCGCCGTTCTTGTGGGCCGAGGCCACGCGCACATCGACATAGACGTCATAGGACTCCAGCACGGCCTTCAGCTTGTTCGCGTGCTCCAGATCGGCCTTCGAGCCCATCACGATGGCCACGAAGCCGTCCCGGATCAGGCCCGCCCGGACCAGATTGCGCGCCAGCCGCGCGCGCGGGTCTTCATCCGAAACCACCAGCTTTTCGCCGGTGATCCGTTCGAAGATTTCGACATAGCGCCGGGTGGTTTCGCGCACGACCTCTTCCGGCAGCGCGGCCGGGTAGGCGTCGTTCTTCCGGTTCTGCCGCAGCCACGCGCGGACATATTCCTTGTCGTGCGCCTCGACCTGCGCCGGATCGCGGTCGTAGGCGGCCTGGTCCCACATGCGCGACGAGTCCGGCGTGTGGATCTCGTCGATCAGTACCAGCTGGCCGTCCAGCAGGCCGAACTCGTATTTGGTATCGACTAGGATCAGTCCTTTCTCGGCCAGGAGGCGCGTGCCGCGCGCGAACAGCCGCAGGGCTATGTCCCGCATCTGTTCGTAGCGTTCGGCCGTCGTCCAGCCTTCCGACACGATTTCCGCCGGGCTGATCTCGCGGTCGTTCTTCTCCTTGGTCGTCGGCGTGACCAGCGGCTGAGCGAAGCGCGCATTGGGTTTCAGGCCGTCCGGCACCGCGGCGCCGCAGAACGTGCGCACGCCCTGCTCGTAGGCGCGGCCCAGCGACCCGGTCAGATAGCCCCGCACCACCATCTCGATGCGGATCGGCTCGACCTCGCGCACCAGCGTGGCCACCGGATCAACCGCGCGGATCACATGGTTGGGCACGAGGTCGGCGGTCTGCCCGAACCACCAGTTCGACAGGCGGCTCAGCACCTCCCCTTTGAGCGGAATCGGCGTGTCCAGCACGCGGTCGAAGGCCGAGAGACGGTCGCTGACCACCAGCAGGCGCGTCACGGCGTCGATGCGCAGGCTGTCGCGCACCTTGCCGCGGTGGATGGTTTGGAGCTGGGGCGTGGATGCGGTCATGAGCACGGTCATGGGCGGTTCCTCCGGATGTGGTCGACGATATTGCGGAAGAGCCGCAGCCCTTCCCCGTCCTCGTTCCCGCCCGCGGCCTCCCGGCGGCGCGTCCAGTCGGGATGGTTGAAGATGGACAGATAGGCCTCGGGATGCGGCATCATTCCCAGCACGCGGCCGGACGGATCCGTCAGCGCCGCACAGGACATTTCCGCGCCGTTGGGCAGCGCCGGGTAGTCGGTCGCCACCCGGCCTTCCGCATCGCAGTACTGCAGCGCGCAGAGCCGCTGCTCCCGGATCGCCGCGCGGAGGCTGTCGTTGCGAATCACCAGCTTGCCCTCCTTGTGCCGCACCGGCAGCGCAAGCACACCGACATCCTTCAGGAACGGCGAGCGCGCCGGCTGTTCCGCGCGGCAATGGCACCAGCGGTCCTCGAATTTCCCGCTGTCGTTCACGATCAGCGAAACCTCCTGGTCGAAGTTCCCACCGATGTTCGGCAGCAGACCGGTCTTCACCAGGATCTGGAACCCGTTGCAGACGCCCAGCACGAAGCCGCCGTTCTGCAGATGCTCCGCGATCTCCGCCAGCAGGGTCCGGCCGTTGGCCAGCTTGCAGAAGCGCATTTTGTTCGCCAGCGCCTTGCCGGCGCCCAGATCGTCGCCGAAGGAAAATCCGCCCGGGAAATTGAGGATGTCATAGCCGCGCAGCGCAACCTTGCCCGCCAGCCATTCGTTGAAATGGACAATGTCGGCTTCCGCCCCGGCCAGGCGGTAGGCCGCCGCCATCTCCTCCTGGCAGTTGATGCCGAATCCCGTCAAAACCAGTGCCCGCACCGCTTTCACGCCAACAGCTCCTTCTGCCATGCCTGCTCGAGGTCCGCGCAGGGGCAATCCACCAGCCGCCGGCCCTGGCCGGAAACCCGGAACCGCGGTTCCGCCGTCGTGGCGCCGATCCGCACGGCCTCGCCGCCGAGGAGGTCCTCGAACCGCGCGCGGTGTTCCGGCTTCACCGTGACCACGAACCGCGAATGCGACTCGGCATACAGCGCCGCCAGCAGCCGGCGCGGCGAATCCAGGGCTCCGCCGCCTTCGATCGACTCCGCCACCGGATCGAGGTCAACCGCCAGGCCCAGCCCGGTGCCGAACGTGATTTCCGCCAGGGCCACGGCCAGGCCGCCGTCGGATACATCGTGGCTCGAACGGATCAAGCTCTCGCGGTTCGCCGTCATCACCTTGAAATAGAGCGGCCGCGCCTGTTCCGGACGCACCGCCGGCACGCGCCCCCCGGGCGCACTGTACAAGCGCTGGAACGAGGAGGCCCCCGTCTCGTCGTAGGTCCGACCCAGCAGATATACGCCGTCGCCAGCCTCCTTGATTTCGCTCGTGACGGTCCGGCGCACATCGGGAATCGCCGCGGCCACGGAGTACAACACCGTCGGCGGCACGGAAATCTTCTTTCCGGCCGCGCGGAAATCGTTCTTCATGCTGTCCTTGCCGGAGGTCATTGGCACGTGGTAGGCGCGCGCCAGATCGGCCAACGCCTGGCACATGCGCACGAGCTGCGCCAGTTTGTACCTGCCGTCGGGATTCTGTTCCGCGTCATAGACCGAATCCGGCACGCAGAAGTTGTCGTTCGCGCACCAGAACGTCGATTCGCCAAGTTTATCCGGCTCGGGCAGCTGCCCGCCGACCGACACGATCTGCCGCACCGCCTCGTCGAAAGCGCCGGCGGAGGAGGCGTAGGCGTCCAGGTCGCCGTAGTGCGGCGCGATGCCGCACGCCACTGCGATGCCGCGCCAGTCGTCGAAGCCCAGCCGGATCACGCCCGCGTCCTGCGGCGCGATGCCCTTCGGTCCCATCAGCGGCTTGATCACCGTGCGGCCCTTGACCTCGTGGTCGTACTGGCGGATCACCGCCTCGCGCGAACAGATATCGTCGCTCGCAAGCAGCTGCTTCAGGATGGCCGCATGGTCGGGGTTTTCCGGAAGCGCCGGTTCCGGCGGCACCGGACGCCGCCACTCAGCCTCCAGGTGCTTGCGCGGCAGACCGTCATGCAGGAAATCGAGATCGAGCTGCGCCACCGGCCGTCCGGCGTGAAACACGTCCAGCCGGCCCGTGCCGGTGAACCGGCCGATGACCGTGGCCTCCACCTCGTAGAGCTTCGCTAGTTCCGCCAGTTCCGGCGCCGCGGCCTCCGTCACGACCAGCGTCATGCGCTCCTGCGATTCGGACAGGAAGATTTCCCACGGCTGGAGGCCGGGGTATTTGAGCGGGACCTTGTCCAACCAGATTTCGGCCCCGCCCGCCATGGGCGCGAGTTCGCCGACGGACGACGACAGCCCGCCGGCCCCGTCGTCGGTCGCGCACTTGACGAGCCCGCGGCGGCACGCCACGACCAGAAAATCGGAGAGCATCTTCTGCGTGATGGGGCTGCCGATCTGCACCGCGCTGCGCGGCGAATGCTTGTCGAGGCCCAGCGACGAGAACGTCGCGCCGTGGATGCCGTCCTTGCCCGTGCGGCCGCCGGCCAGCACCACGAGATCGCCGGGCGCGATTTCCTTTTCCCACGCCGGCTTGCCGTTGAAGTTGTCCGGCAGGATGCCGCCGGTGCCGCAGTAGACCAGCGGCTTGCCCGCGTAGCGCGGATCGAACACGATGGCGCCGTTGATCGTGGGGATGCCTGACTTGTTGCCGCCCTCCTCGATGCCCTGCCGCACGCCCGCAAACACGCGGCGCGGGTGCAGCTGGCCGGGCAGCAGCGGCTCGGAATACTCCGGCGGGCCGAAACACAGCACATCGGTGTTGAACAGCAGCGTCGCCCCGCCCCGGCCCGTGCCGAGCGGGTCGCGGTTGTTGCCCAGGATGCCCGTGATGGCGCCGCCGAACGGATCCAACGCCGACGGCGAATTGTGCGTTTCCACTTTGAAGACGAACAGCCGGTCCCGGTCCACCCGCACCACGCCCGCATTGTCGCTGAACACCTTCACCAGCCAGTTGTTGCCGGCCGCTTCCAGCCGTTGCGCGATTTCTTCCGTGCTGGCGCGGATATAGGTCTTGAACAGGGAATCGATCGTTTCCTCGCGGCCGGTCTCCCGGTCCACGTAACGGATCAGGGCGTTGAATTCCTTGTGCTTGCAGTGCTCGGACCACGTCTGCGCCAGGATTTCCAATTCGCAGTCCGTCGGCTCCGCGGGCAGGCCGGCCGCGCGGCGGCGGGCCTGCATGCCCGGATTACGATAGTAGGCCTGCACGGCCTTCATTTCCGCCCGGTCCAGCGACAGCAGGCGCTGCTTCGACAGCGCATCCAGCGCGTCGTCGGAAACCTCGAGCGATACCGTCTCCACGACCGGTTCGCCTGCCGGTTCCGCCGCGGGCACCGGCAGAACGAATTTGGCGAACGGCCCGGCCGTGAATTGGTTCACGAGCGGATTGCCCAGCAGCTCCGCCGCCAGATGCTGCAGGGTGGCGGCATCCAGCGCATCCTCCAACAGGTAGAGATCGCTCGTGAAGATTTCCTGCGGGGCCGGAGTGAACGGCACGCCCAACAGGTCGTGGAGCGTGCGCTGCGCGGACAGCCCCTCGTCGTCCGTCGTGCCGGGCAATTTGCCCACGAGAATGAAAGATGCATGTTTTCCGCCAATGTCCGGCAGGCGGTCGATGCCGACCCGCTGCGCCACGGCATCGCTCAGCCCTTCGTGCGCGAGCCGTGCGAGCTGCGCCGCGTCGAGCGCCGCCCGGACCGCGTAGACGGAAACATGCCGGAGGCCCCGGAGATGCAGGCCGAGATGACGCTCCGCCTGCCGCCGGATCGAGGCGCAGCGCGAATCGGGCAGCTCCGGATTCCAGGTGCAGGTGATGTGGTGCAGGGAACTCATGGCGTGAACGGCACTCCTTGGATGACCATGGGACCGGGCGCGATTTCGCCGGCGATCTGCGCGGCCACGCCGCGCGCCGAAAGAACGGCAAGGGTCTGATCCGCCGCCTCCGGCGGCACAACGAGCAGCATGGGATTGTTCAGGTTCCACTGGCGGCAGGCGGTCGCGAACTCCACCCGGCCCAGTTCCATCAGCTTCCGCACGTTGTCCTCGGGCGGGAACAGGCGGTCCAGCCGCGCCCCGAGGCCGGATTTCTTCAGCACGCGGCCGAACTTGCTGGGAATGCCGCCGCCGGTGATATGCCCCACCCCGCGCAGCGGGATGCCGGCATCGATCAGCGCGAGGACCGACGGAGTGAATAAAAAAGACGGAGTCAGGGCGGCTTCGCCCCAACTCCGTCCGTCGACGGAGGGCACGTCGTGCCAGTCCGGCCCGTAGGCATCCTCCAGAATCGCCCGTACGAGCGAGAAGCCGTTGCTGCGGAACCCGGCGCCCCGGAGGGCGATGACCGCATCGCCCGCTTCGATTTGGCCGCCGTCGATCGGCGCGCAGCCGTTGCGCGGCACGCCGATGGCGGTCGCGCACCAGTTGAAGTGCATGCGCGGGCCCCAGCCGCCGACGCGGCCGCCCAGCTCGGCGATTTCGCCGCCCACGACGGCGATGCCGCATTCCGTCGCCGCCGCGTGCAGGCCCTGCATCAGTTGCTCAACGATCTCCTCGTCGGGTTTGTCCACGTCGAGGACGTTCACGAGATTGACGGGCTCGATGCCGTTGGCGACAAGGTCGTCCGCCACCATTGCGACGAGGTCGTAGCCCAGCGTGTGGTAGATGCCCGTGCGTTCGGCGATTTCCGCCTTGGTGCCGATGCCGTCGCAGGTCATCGCGACCTGGAGCGGGCCGTAATCCATCCAGTTGGAGAACGAGCCGGCGCCGCCGAACAGCGGCAGCCCTAATTTTCCCCGGCGGGCCTCGAAGCTGCGCTCCGCCCAACGGAAGGCCCGCCGGGAACACCGGTCCCCGAGACCCAAATCCACGCCTGTCGGTGCCGCTGCCATCATGCGCTCCTTGCCGTTGCTTCGGAAACGTGAGTTTGCCTCATCCTCCGGCCGCCGATTTTCGGCACCGGAAGATAAAACGCTTTACCGGGGCGCCAAAATATTCCGCTCGTTACCATTCGTCAAGTCCCATCTCCCGAAATCGTCCCTCAATCCGCTGAAAATCCGCTCTAACCCGTTGTCCCGTCAGCTTAATTGATAATTCGGCGCTTCCTTGGTGATTTGCACGTCATGCACGTGCGACTCCCGGATGCCCGCCACCGTGATCTGCACGAATTCCGCTTTCTGGCGCATTTCTTCGATATTGGCGCAGCCCGTATAGCCCATCGCCGCCCGCAGCCCGCCCATGAGCTGATGCACCACCCCGGCGACCGGCCCCTTGTACGGCACGCGGCCTTCGATGCCCTCGGGCACCAGCTTCTCCGCCCCGCCGTTCACCTCCTGGAAATACCGGTCTGCCGCGCCCTGCTGCATCGCGCCCAGCGATCCCATGCCGCGGTAGGATTTGTACGACCGCCCCTGGTACAGCACTGTCTCGCCCGGCGCCTCTTCGGTGCCCGCGAACAAGCCGCCCAGCATCACCGTGTTCGCCCCGGCTGCGATCGCCTTCGCGATGTCGCCCGCGTACCGGATGCCGCCGTCCGCGATCATCGGCACGCCGGAACCCGCCAGCGCCTTGGCCACGTTGTCGATCGCCGTGATCTGCGGCACGCCGACGCCCGCCACGATGCGCGTCGTGCAGATCGAGCCCGGTCCGATGCCCACCTTGACGGCATCCGCGCCGGCCGCCACGAGCGCCTGCGCCGCCGCCCCGGTCGCGATGTTGCCGCCGATGACATCCACCTGCGGAAACTGCTTCTTGATCCACGCCACGCGTTCGAGCACGCCCTGCGCATGCCCGTGCGCCGTATCCACCACCAGCACGTCCGCGCCCGCGGCCACCAGCGCCTCCACGCGCGCCTCCGTGCCCGCGCCCGTGCCCACCGCGGCGCCCACGCGCAGGCGGCCGTGCTCGTCCTTCGCCGACAGCGGATGCTCGGTGGATTTCATCATGTCGGTGACGGTGATCAACCCCTTCAACTCGTCGTGCACCCCCAGCACCACCACGCGGCTGATGCGGTGGCGCCGCATCAGCTCGCGCGCCACTTCCAGCCCCGCGCCTTCGCGCACCGTCACCAGCCGCGCCCGCGGCGTCATCACCGCCGCCACCGGCTGCTCCAGGTCTGTTTCAAACCGGATGTCGCGGTTGGTGACGATGCCCACCACGCGGCCGTTCTCGACCACCGGCAGGCTGGAGAAGCCGCGCTGCTGCACGAGCGCCTTCACCTCGCCCACGCTCATCGCCGGCGACACGCTCAGGGGATCCTTCAACACGCCGGTTTCATAGCGCTTCACGCGCGCGACCTCCGCCGCCTGCCGCTCCACGGCCAGATTCTTGTGGATGATCCCGATGCCCCCCTCCTGGGCCAGCGCAATCGCGAGCCGCGCCTCCGTCACCGTATCCATCGCCGACGACACCACGGGGATGTTGAGGGCGACGCGGCGCGACAGCCGGGCCGCCAGGTCCGCCTCCCGCGGCAGCACCTGCGAATGGGCCGGCACCAGCAGTACATCGTCGAACGTCAGCGATTTTTGGACCACGCGCATCCCGTCCTCCTCCGTGAAAATCGGCGAAATCCGCCGACAAAAACGCTTCACTTGCGGGCGGAGCCTAGCCAGCCCCTGGCGTCCTGTCAAGCCGCCGCCGGTCCAAATCACCCAACTCCCTGTCCCTAAACATCTAAAAATCGAAAATATTCTTTTCATGGAAACCCATCTGGCTGCCGCTCGCTTTGACTCCCGTCCTCCGCCCCGCTATCATCCCGTCCTTATGTTCGATCCGCGGATCCAATCTTTACGCACCGCTGTCCGCCGCCGCCTGCTGCCCTGGTTTGCCCGGAACGCGCGCGACCTGCCATGGCGCACCGCGCCGCGGCAGCCGTATGCCGTCTGGATTTCCGAAATCATGCTCCAACAGACACGCGTGGACACCGTCATCCCTTATTTCCACCGCTTTCTTGCCCGCTTCCCCGATCCTTCCGCACTGGCGGCCGCACCACTGCAGGATGTGCTTAAGCTCTGGGAAAATCTCGGCTACTATTCCCGCGCCCGCCAGATCCACAAGGCGGCGAAGATTCTCGTTCGCGATTTCGGCGGGAAACTTCCCGCCGATCCGGCGCAATTGGCCGAACTGCCCGGGCTTGGCCCCTACACCACGGCCGCCATTGCCTCGTTCGCCTTCGGCCATCCGCTTGCCGTCCTCGACGGCAACGTCATCCGCGTGTTCTCCCGCCTGCTGGCGCTGCCCGACGACGTGGGCCTGCCGGCCACGAAACGAAAACTGCAGAGCCTGGCCGATGCCCTGCTCCTGCGCGACCGTCCCGCCGCCGTCAACGAAGCGTGGATGGAACTTGGCGCCCTGGTCTGCACGCCTCGCGCCCCGCGCTGCCCCGCCTGCCCGCTCCGCGGCGGGTGCCGGGCCGCGAAACTCAAAACCCCCGCCGCCTTCCCGAAAAAGAAGAAAAAAATGAAACTGCCCCACAAAGTCGTCGGCGCCGCCGTCATTCTCAATGCGAAAAACCAGATCCTGATCGCCCAGCGCAATCCGGAAAAAGGGATGCTCGCCGGCCTGTGGGAATTTCCCGGCGGCAAAATCGCCTCCGGCGAAAGCATGCCGGAATGCATCGCCCGTGAATTGAAGGAGGAAATGGGCCTCGCGCTCGAAGTTGGCCCCCATCTGGTCACGGTCCACCACGCCTACAGCCATTTCACCATTGAACTCCATGCCCATTTCGCCCGCATTCGCTCCGGCCGCCCCCGCCATATCGAATGCGCCGGCCATGCCTGGACCACCCGCGACCATTTCGACGATTTCCCCTTTTCCAAGGCCGATCATGAAATCATCCGCGCCCTCCGTGCCCTGCCCGCCCCGCCCCGTCTCCGGGATTATTTCCGGTAAGCGGCCGGATCTGCTTTTAGCCTGATCCTAATTTGATATTTTGTCTTTGGCGCGCTATAGACGAACCATGCCTGTAACCTGTCAATTCAACCACGCCAAACACCGGATCCTTGGCCTGGCCTCGGGCACCCTGGCTGAACAGGACCTGTTTGATTTCCAGCGGCAATTCAGCTCGAAACCGGATTATGACGGGATTTTCGACGGCACCGCCGTGAAAGATCTGCACAAGATCGACCACAACAGCCTGAAGAAACTCGCCGGCGTGGCCGCCGCCGCCGACCGGCCGGACAAGCCAACCAAACTAGCCATCGTCGCCCCGCGGGATCTGCATTTCGGCCTCGGCCGGATGTATGAATCCTTCCGCGAGTGCCTGCCGCAGAGCGTCCGCGAAATCGGCGTTTTCCACTCCCGCGCCGAAGCCGAAAACTGGCTGGATGCCGAGCCGGATTAGTCCGCGCCGGACTTGCCCGCCCCAGGCCCCTGCGCTACGCTGTCCCCGCAACCCTCAGGAGCCTTGCCATGGATATCGCCCAACTGGCCACCCGTCGCCGCACCGCCAAGTCCTTTGATCCCGCCCGGAAAATCCCCGATGCCGTCTTCGCCCAGTTGCAAACCCTCCTGCGCTACAGCCCGTCCTCCGTCAATTCCCAACCGTGGCATTTCCTCGTCGCCGCCACCCCGGCCGGCCAGGCGCAGATTGCCAAGGCCGCCACCGGCCCCTATGCCTACAACGCCCCCAAGATCCAGAACGCTTCGCACGTTGTCGTCCTCTGCGTCCGTACGGACATGGACGACGCCCAGCTCGCCGCCATCCTTGCGCAGGAGCGGCTGGACGGCCGCTTCCCCCGGCCGGAGGACCAGGAAAAACAGCGCCAGGCGCGCGCCGCCTACGTCGATTTCCATCGCAACATCCGCGCCGATCTCCCGCACTGGCTGGAGAAGCAGGTCTACATCGCCCTCGGCACCCTCCTGTTCGGCGCGGCCGCACTCGACCTCGACGCCTGCCCCATGGAAGGCTTCGACGCTGACATCCTTGACCGTGAACTCGGCCTTGCCGCCAAGGGCTTCCGCCCCCTCGCCATCGTCGCGCTGGGATACCGCGGCGCCGACGACTGGAACGCCCGGCTGCCGAAGTCGCGCCTGCCCGCCGAGGCGCTCTTCACCGACCTTTGACCCGCCCCCCCATGCGGGGGCTCGCGGCTCATGTCCGGAAACCGGATTTTTCCACACAATGGAAAAACTTTCAGCGGTTTTTCCACACAATGGAAAACCTTTGAGGAATTTTTCCATACTGTGGAAAAAAGTTTTCCACACTGTGGAAAAATGCGAAATTCCGCCCATGCGCATCACGTTTCTTGGCACCGGCACCTCCTACGGCATCCCCATGCCGGGCTGCGACTGCGCGGTCTGCCGTTCGGAGGACCCGCGGGACAAACGCTTCCGCACCGCGATGCTGGTGGAAGCCGCCGGCCGCACCCTGCTGATCGACACCCCGCCCGACCTGCGCAGTCAGTGCCTTGCGCATGGCCTCCGCCAGCTAGACGCCGCCCTCATCACCCACGCGCACGCCGATCATGTTTTCGGCTTCGACGATCTCCGCCCCTATACCAACCGCATGCCGGAACCCATGCCCGTCTGGGCATCGCCCGGCACGGTCCAGGCGCTCCGCCGCATCTTCGATTACCTGGACCGGCCACCCATCCCCGGCACTTCCCAGGTGCGCATTGCGCTGCATGCCGCCCAGGGACCATTTGAATTCCACGGGCTCCGCTGTACGCCCCTGCCCGCCACCCACGGCTATGCGGACATGGTCGGCTGGAAAATCGAGCACGGCGGCCGTTCCTTCGCCGCCATTCCCGATTGCAAGCATCTGCCGCCGGAAACCCTGGCCCTGTGCCGGGGCGTGGATCTGGTCGTCATCGATGCCCTGCGCATCCGGCCGCACCCGACGCACATGAATTTCGAGGAAGCCATCGCCGCCCTGCGCGAAATCGGCGCCAAACGGTCGCTGGTCATTCACTTGTGCCACGAAGTTTCCCACGCCCGGGCGCTGGAAATCCTGCCGGACGGCATCACCCCCGCTTTCGATGGCCTCCAGATCGATTTGTAGGCCCCGCCCGGCTTGAAACCCGCCGCCGAATGGGCTACAGTCTTCCCTCATGAAAACACAACTGTTTGCGGCCGTTTTCCTCGCCTCCTCGCTGCCCTTCACGCTCCTGGCCCAGGAGCCGCCCGCCCCGGAAGCGGCCCCGCTGGCCCCCAATATCGTCTGCGATGAACCCAACTTCGATTTCGGCGATATGGACAACACCGGATTTGTCGAACACGATTATCCCATCCGCAACACCGGCACCCTGTCCCTCGAAATCCGCGATGTCCACGCCTCCTGCGGCTGCACCGCCGTCAAACCCTCGCAAAACGTGGTTGAACCCGGCGGCGAAGCCACCATCCATGCCAAGCTCGACCTGCGCGGCCGCACCGGCATCCAGCAGAAATCCATCACCGTCACCTGCAACGATCCCGACACCCCCACGCTGATTCTCCAGCTCAAGGGCAATGCCGTGCAAACCCTGCGGGCGGATCCGCCCAGCCTGTTCTTCGGCCGGGTCGGCTCCGACGCCGTGCGCGAGCGTGATTTCGATGTGATCTCCAGCCGCGGCCCCTACAAGGTCGTCAGCGTCCGCGCGGACAACCCCGCTTTCACTATCACCGAAGTGGCGGCGGAACCCGGCGCCGATGGCTCGCGGCAGCGGTTCCATCTGGCCCTGGCGGCAGACCTGCCGGAAGGCAACATCAATGGCAACGTCTACGTAAAGACCGATATCGGCGACCAGCCCGAAATCGCCGTCCCGGTCGCCGCCTACATCGCCAACACGCCGGAAACCCCGCCCGCAACTGAATCCGCCCCCGCTCCATGACCTCCGGCGTGGCGGCAGTCCGGCGCAGCGAAGTGTTCCGGTTGTTTGCGGCCTGCGCCGGCCTGCTGGCCGCGGCCGCCGTGCTGGGAACCGTGGTGAACACCCTGCGTCCGTCGGCCACCCGCCTGCCCTGGGTGGGCGACTGGGAACACCATATCGAAACCAAGGCCTTCCGCGCCGGAATTCCTGTCACTTTCCTACCGGGGGCACGGGAGCGGGTCGATGATCCCGCCACCGTGATCTTCGACGCCCGCAACCGGGAACTGTACGAAGCCGGCCACCTGCCGCGCGCCCTGAGCCTGCCCGTGGAAGAGACCGACCGGCGGCTGGGGGCCTACGCCGCCCGACTCACGCTGCAAACGGACGTGCTGGTGTACTGCGGCGGGGCCGATTGCAGCGATGCGCTGGAGCTGGCGGTGAAACTGCGGACGTTGGGATTCAATCGCGTCACGTTGTATCCCGGCGGTTATGCCGAATGGACGGAATATGGCGGCGTGGTTCACACCGGGGAAACGCCATGATCCGCGCCCGACCCTGCTTCATCTGGCTGGCGCGGATCGCCGTGGCCGCCATTTTCCTCGGCGCCTGCATCGCCAAGATCCGCAGTCCTGAACTGTTCGCCCTGGCCGTGCACCGTTACCGGATCCTGCCGGGCGAATTCGTGAATGCCGTGGCCATCGTCCTGCCCTGGATCGAGTGTCTGTCGGGCCTGGCGCTGCTCGTGGCGCCCCCGCGCCTGCGCGCGGCCGGGGCGTTCATCATCGCCGGCATGCTGGCGGTGTTCACCGCGGCCATTTCCCTGAACCTGGTGCGCGGCATCGAAGCCTCGTGCGGCTGTTTCTCCACCCGGGCGGATGCCGCCGTGTCCGACGGCTGGAACCTGGTGCGCAACGGCGCGTTGATCTGGCTGGCCCTCATGGTGTTCCTCGATGCCTTCCGCCGCGCCGGTCCGACCCTTTCCAAGGAGCAACCATGAGCGAGCGATTGCAATCCATTTTCGAGGTCTACGCCATCGGCGCCGGCCCCTCCAGCACCCACAGCATGGGCCCGGAACGCGCCGCGCGCCTGTTCGCCGCCTCGTTGGCCGCCAAGCCCGACCGCATCCGGGTCACGCTGTACGGCAGTCTCGCGGCCACCGGACGGGGGCACTGGACCGACCGCACCCTGATCCGGGCGTTGGACCCCCTCCGGGTGGAGGTTCTCTTTGACACCCGCACCGGCAACCTGCCCCATCCCAACACGCTGAAATTCGAAGCCTGCGACTCCGCCGGAAAGCTGCTGAAGGAGTGGACGGTGTGCAGCATCGGCGGTGGCAATCTCCGGGAGGCCAACGGCCGGCCGGTCGCCCCGAGCGACGCGGTTTCCTATCCGGCCGCCAACATCGCCGAAGCGATGGATTATTGCCGCGCGCACGACCTGGCCTTCTGGCAGCTGGTGGAGCAGACCGAGCACGACCTGTGGCCGCGCCTGGAAACCATCTGGAACGCCATGGTCGACACGATCCAGCGCGGCCTGGAGAGCAAGCAGATCATCCTGCCCGGCACGTTGGAACTGGCGCGCCGCGCCGGCACCACCCGCCGCCGCGCGCTCGGCTTGAAGGGCACCCCGCGCGACCTGGGCCTGGTGGCCTCCTTCGCCCTGGCCGTGGCCGAGGAAAACGCCGCCGGCATGCAGGTGGTCACCGCACCCTCCTGCGGCGCCGCCGGCGTGCTGCCGGCCGTGCTGTATTTCTTCAAGACCGTTCGCCGCGTCCCCCGGCGCCGGATTCTCGAGGCCCTGGCCACCGCGGGACTGTTCGGCTCCTCCATCCGCGCCAACGCCACGGTTTCCGGCGCCGAAGCCGGCTGCCAGGCCGAAATCGGTTCGGCCTGTTCGATGTCCGCAGCCGCCGCCGCCCAGCTCAACGGCGCCACCCTGCACCAGATCGAATATGCCGCCGAGATGGCCATGGAGCACAATCTCGGACTGACCTGCGATCCCATCGAAGGCTATGTGCAGATCCCGTGCATCGAACGCAACATGAACGCCGCGCTGCGCGCCATCGAGTGCGCCACCTTCACGCTGCTGACCGACGGCCGCCATCTGGTCAGCTTCGACGACGTGATCGAAGTGATGAACCGCACCGGCCGCGACCTCCAGGCCGCCTACCGCGAGACGGCCACGGGCGGCCTCGCCCAGCTCTGGCGGCGCGATATCGAAAACCGCCTCCGGAAAACCCCCGCCCCATGAGTGCCGCGCTGGCGAATGAATTCTCCTGGTCGTACTCACGCCACACCACTTTCCAGGCGTGCCTAAAACGGTACTATTTCGCCTACTACGCCGCGTGGGGCGGCTGGGAGGAAAACGCCCCGGCCCGCACCCGCGAACTCTACCGGCTCAAGCGGCTCGCCACGCGCCAGCAATGGGCCGGCAACCACGCGCACCAAGCCATTGAATTCCTGCTCAAGAACGCGCGGCGCGACCCCGCCGGCGTCATCGCGGCAACCGCCGAGCCGCGCCAGATCGAACAGATGCGGCGCGAATTCCGCGATTCACGCGCCGGCATTTACCGCGCCGATCCCGTGCATATTCCCGGCCTGTTCGAGCATGAATACAACCTGGATGTGCCCGCCGAGGAGTGGAAAGCCACGGTGGATCGCGTTTCCCGCGCCATCCGCCAATTCCTGGCCTCCGACATCTGGCAGGACATCCGCCACCTGCCCGAAGACGCGTTTCTGGCGGTCGAACGGCGCGCCCATTTCATTCTCGACGGGCTCCGGGTGCAGGCCGTGCCCGATCTGGCCATTCGCCGCGGCGGGCAAGTGCTGATTTATGACTGGAAAACCGGCGCCGCCGAGCTGCCCACCCACCGCACCCAGTTGGGCGTCTACACCCTGCTGGCCCTGGAACGCTGGACCGCCGCGCCCGGCGAGATCGAAGCCGTGGTCTATCATCCGGTCCTGGACCAGCGCGCAACCTTTACCTATTCCGCCGACGAACTCGAAACCCTGCGGGAATTCATCCGCGACTCCGCCGATGAAATGCTGTTTCCCCTCGAGGACCCGGAGTCCAACCGCGCCGGCGACGGCTCAGCCTTCGACTGCACGGCGGAAGAGGAACCCTGCAAAACCTGCCCGTTTCTGCGCGCCTGCCCGCGCTGGGGCGCCTAGGCCTCAGGGAACCGCCGGCGCGGCGGGCGCCAGTTTGCGCTCCAGCATGCGGATGTTGATCCGGCTGATCTCCGTGCCTACGCCATCCGCCAGGTTTTTCCGGAAAACCTCCAGCGCCTCGGCCTCGCGCCCCATCCGGCGCAGTTGCACGCCCACTTGTTCCCGATAGAAAACATGCTTGTGCTGGTAGGCGGCGGCCCGTTCATACTCGGCCAAGGCGCCTTCCGCATCGCCCATGACGCTCCGGGCCCGCCCCAGGGAAAACACCACGGCCATATCACAGCGATTCAACGCTTCCGCGCGCCGCAAATGCTGTTCCGCTTCCCCCGCCAATTCCCGTTTGCGGACCTGTTCGGCCTCCGCATCAGGATCGCGATACCACACCGCTTGCGACAAATACAAATTTCCAAGTCCCAGATGCGGCTGCCAATTGCCCCGGTCCCAGCGAATGGCCCGGGCATAATCCGTCGCGGCTTCGTCCCAATCCAGCTGCGCCCGCGCGATTTCACCCTTCACATGCCAGGCATACGACAGGCCGCCCGCCAGGGCGCCGGCGGCGCCGGCCAGGCAGACCAGCGCACCGGACACAGCCAGGGGCTTGCGCCATCGCCTGGCAACCGGCTGCTGGCCCGGAGATTCCTCCATGTACCAGACTCCCCAGGCGATTCCCCCCAACCAGACCAACACATGCGGATTGGGAAAAATATGGAAATTGAAATCCGTGGTGGCATGAACCAGGCTGGAGACGAGGGCGCTGGCCAGGCCGGCCAGAAGCACGGCCGTCGCGGGCGAACGGGCACGCCGAAAGGCCAGCGCCAGGCCGATGCCGCCCCATACCAAACCCAGTCCCAGCAGCCCCGACCCGATCGCGCCGTATTCCACCTGCATCTGGAGATATTCGTTGTGCACGAAATCCCAGGTCAGATGGAAGGTGACATGGTCCTGAAATGGCGGATAAGCCCAGATGAAGGAACCGCCTCCGAATCCGGCCACCGGCCGGGCGCGAATCATGGCCGGCATGTCACGCCACATGGGAATGCGGATGCCCGCCGCCTCTTCCTTTTTGTCCAGCACCTCCTGGACGCGGGCATGCACCATGGGCAAGGTGCGCCAGGCCAGCCAGCTGGAGGCCGCCGCCAGGAGCGGCAACGCCACCAGTGCCGCCAGGAACCAGCGTCGGCCCCTGCGCCAGGCCAGTAGCAAGCCCGCCGTGCAGCAGCCCGCCAGCAAGCCCGCCCAGGAACTGCGGCTTTGGGTCCAATACAGCACGGGCGTGGACACACCCAGGAAATACAAGGACATCAACCGCAGCGGGAATCCGGCCTCCGTGCAGAACAACAGCATCAGCGCCAGCGGAAACAACATGGTGAGCACATCCCCAAAATGATTGGGGCACAGGTAGGTCCCGCTGGCCCGCTGGCCGTACTGCTCCGGACGCAACGCCCACAACACCTGGCGCGAGCCGCTGACTTCCTGCACGACGGCATACAGGCTGACCAGCGTCACCGAAAGCAGCAACACGAACAGCAGCCAGCGCCAGCGATGAGTCCGGCCGGCCATTTGGATCCAGGCCCAGGCCGCCGCGAGCAGGCACCCCCAGCGCAAGGCCTCCCAGCGGGCTGCGTACGGAACCACGGCCCATGACATGCTGAGCGCCACATAGCCGGTTAAAAATGCAAATATCCAGAACCCGGGCGGGAACCGCCACGGCTGGGTTTCGTCAAAAAAGAGCGGCCGCGCCAGAACCAGCGCGCAACCCGCGAATGCCAGCACAAGTCCCGGTGCATATCCCCAGGTCCGGGTGGAAGCCAGCAGCCACATTCCCCCGGTCGCCGGCCACATCAACAGGAGCAGGGCGCAGGCGTCATACACCCGTCGCCCGGCCGAAGTTCCCCCGCGTTCCCATTCCGTGCCGCGCTGCATGCAAGCCACCGCTTCCGGGACTAGATCCAGCTGCGCAACACCTCGATGACATCATCCGGTTCCAGGAGAATATCGTCTTCCGGTGTCCGTTCCAGCCGGCGGGCATTCCGGATGTCCTTGACAATCTTGCCCCCGCGCTTGATTTGGACCCGGCCGCTGGCGTACTCGGTGTAGCCGCCCGCCGCGGCAATGGCCTGGGATACCCGGGTGGCCGACATGATCTGGAAGCGACCGGCCGCCCGGACTTCACCCAGAATGAAGTAATAACGGGTTGGCACCACCACATTCACCGTGATGTTGCGGTAAATATCCTGATCCAAATATATCTGCCGGATGGCTCGTTCCAAATCGGCCACCGCCATCCCCGCCGCCTGGACTTCATTGATGTAGGGCAGGGTGACTTTGCCGCCCTCATCAATGACATCTTCGATGACTTCGGGCGTGGGAATCCCCCGGAGATAGATCTGCACGCCATCGCCCACTTTCAACACATAGCCGTTTTCAGTCGCGTTCTCAACTGCCGGAGTTGCCGCCGGCGAAGCGGCGGGGGCCGCGGGCGCGGGGGCCGGCACGGAAGCCGGAACCGGTCCAGCGGCAGCCGGCACGGCCACCGGCGCAGGCGCTGCCGGTGCGGCCGGAGCCGGAACCGGCGTTTCGGCTGGAAGCACGGGCGGCTTCTCTGGCCCGGCAGGCATAATCACCTGAACCGGAGCCGGTGCAGCCGGGGCCGGAGTCGGCGCGGCCGGGGCCGGCTTTGCGGTCGGCGCCGGAACCGGCGTGGCCGCACGGGGAGCATTCGGCGCCGGCACAGGAACAGCCGCCGGCTTGGCGGCAGTCACCGTGGTTTCCGCGGGCTTGGCGGCGAGCTTGGCGGCGGCAGACGCAGCGGCACCGGCCGCCGGGGATTTGCCGGGCTGGTTGCGGGAGGCCACCAACTCCGCATACCGGTCATACACCTTTTGGGACGGCGAGGACGACAAACAGCCCGCCGCCAAACTCACACCCAGGCTGACCAGCAGGGCCGCGGCGAACCGACTTTGGATGGAACGGGCGGATTTCACATTAGGCTTCCGTGGCGTCGTCTTCTTTCTCGTGTCGCGTGCTACCATAATACTTCTTGGTCGTATAGTGGTAGTAGTAATAATAATCGTCGCGCATGATGTTGATGTTGTTGAGCACGGCGCCCATCAGGCGGCCGCCCGCATTTTCAATCATGCGCTTGGCGCGCAGGGAAATGATCTTGGGGTACTTGCGGTATTGCACGACCAGCAGCACGCCGTCCGCCTCGCTGGCCAGGATGGCGGCATCCGTCACGCCCAGAATCGGCGGAGAATCCAGCAGGACATAGTCGTATTTTTCCTTGAGGAGGTCCAGCATGGCGCGCAGGCGCGCGTTGTTCATGATCCCCAGGGAGCCGCGGCGCAGGCGCCCGCTGGTCATCATCCACAGGTTGGGCACGCCGGTTTCCTGAATCACATCCTCGATCTTCAATTCATCGGTCAGCACGTTGACCATGCCGGTCCGGTTAGCCAGCCCGACCATCTTGTGCTGGACCGGCCGGCGCAGGTCGGAGTCGACAATCAGCACCTTGCTGCCCTGTTCCGCACAGACATACGCCAGGTTGAACAGCGTGGTGGACTTGCCTTCGCCCACCCCGCCGCTGATCACCGTGAAAATCTTCTGCTTGCCGTCCCGGACCAGCAGGGCCAGGCTCGTACGCAATGCCCGGTAGGCCTCGCCTTGACCGCTGGATTGGCCGGCTTCCGTCAGCGGCCGGGACTGCTGCGGAATCACCGCCAGCACCGGCAGCCCCAGATACTTCTCCACCTCATCCACCGTCTTGATGGAAACATCCAGATACTCCACGAAGAACGCCAGGCCGGTTCCCGCCAGCAGGCCAGCACCACGCTCAGGAAAATGTTCAAGACCACCAGCGGGCTCGACGGCCGGTCCGGCGCTTCCGCCTCTTCCACGATATCCACGGTCGTCCGGGGCACTTCCACTTCGATCCCTGTCTGGGTGATCCGCGCCCGGAGCGCCGTCAGAATGTCGCGCTGGACGTTGGCGTTCCGCTCGGCCCGGTCGAAGGGCAGATAATTTTCGCTTTCGGATGCAATGTCCGACTTCTTGATGCTGTTCAACTCGGTATCGAGCGCTTCATATTTCTGGCGCGCCACCTCGTAGTCGGCCTTCACGCCGGCCTTCAGGCCCGTCAACGCGGAATCCAGCTGCCGGCGCAGTTCCTCCACGGCCCCCTTGAGCCGCAGCACGTCCGGATGATTCTCGCCCACCACGCCGTTCTTCAGCATCAACTGCAGGCTGACCTGGCTGTCGATGAGCTGCTGCCGGATGCCCAGCAAGGTGGGATCCTGGACAATGTACGCGGCCGCGTCCATGAGCTTGTCGCCTTCCAGCCCTTCCAACTGGTCCATGCGCGCCTTGCGCACCAGCATTTCGACCCGCGCGGCGCTCCGCTCGTTCTCCAGCATGTTCAGCCGCGTGCTTTCCACGCGGATGCCCATCTGGCCGCGACCGATGAGGGCAATGCCCTGCTCCTGGCGGATGCGCTCCAGCTCGGCTTCGGCCTCCTCCACCCGCTCCTGCTGCTTGCGGACTTCGTTGCTCATGGCATCGATCGCGTGCTGGATTTCGCGGCGCTTGTCGTTCAACCGGCGGTCGCGATACACATTGGCGATCTCGTTTGCGATGGCGGCCGCCAGCTTGGGATCCTCGCTGGTGGCATTGATGTTCATCAGCGTGGTGTCGCGATCCTGGTCCACGCGGATGCTGCGCTGCAGGATCTGGAGGGCCAGTTCCGGCGTCACCGGGGATTTGTCTTCGTTCAGCTGCGCGCCCCAGACCTTTTGCAGGTTCAGGTTCCGGATCACTTCGGTCAGCACCGGCCGGGAACGCATGATTTTTTCCTGGGTCATCAGGAAGAAGGGGTTGTACCCCATGCGGCTCACCTGCCGTTCATAGAAGGGATCCACATCCATCGCATCTTCGCGCACCTCGAGCTGGGTGACCGCGGTGAACTTCTTGGGCATCATCAGGGTATACGCCGTGCCGGTCACGATCGTGAGCAGGGCCACGGCCAGAATGACCTCTTTGCGGTCGCGGATGACGCGCCAATAATCCAGGAAGTGAAGGGCGCTGGTCTGGGATTCTTCTGCCATTGAGTTTTATCCTGAAATGCCCGGCGGGGCCTTTCCGCCCCGCCGTGTCGGGTTCCTGTTCTGGACAGGCGAAAGGCGGCCGTCACCGGTCGCCTTTCCTGGCCCGCACGGACTAGAAGAGCTGAATCTTCCAGCCGATGTCGGCGCGGTTCCGGTCGTAGTTCTCGCGGCCCGGGATGTCGCTGTCCAGCTTGACATACTGGTAGCCCACCTCCAGCCAGTTGATGCGGTTGATGCGGTAGGCCAGGCGGGTGCTGATCAGGTAGGAATTTTCGTCTTCGTCCTGCAGGGCGCTGTCCAAGGCGTAGTCCGCCTCGTAGGCATTGAGGCTGTAGGCGCCGCTGATGTAGAAGCTCAGTTTCGCCGTGAAGTCATGCGCCAGGCTCAGCGAGAGATAGGTCCGGTTCTGGCTCAGGTAATTGGCCACGTCGGACTCATAGATGGAGTACGAAGCGGCGCCGGTGAACCGGGTGGCCGGGGTCGGCAGGAAGGTCATCGAAATATCGAAATACGGCTGGGTGTTGTCGTCGTAATCCGCCGCATCATACATGCGCTGCTCGCCACCGGCCCGGAGGCTGCCCGTCAACTTCGGGTTGAAGGTCTGTTCCGCGCCCACGCCGACGAAATAGGATTCGGCATCGCGGTTGTGCTCCGTGTCGGCCTCGTTGTACACCACCGTCTGGTAGCGCAAATCACCCATGACGGTGGTCCGGCTGGCCAGCTGCTGGCGCAGGGTCAAGCCGCCGACCAGACTGTAATAGTCGCCGTTGTCCTTGGACGGGGAATCGCTGTCATAAGTGAGGGTGATGCAGCGGGCGGACAAATCCAGGCGTGTTTCCGGCCGCACGGTGAAGGCCAGGGTCGAGATGGCGGAGTTATAGTAGTTGTTGTCCATTCCGCGCACCACGTAGTTGTCCTCCTGCAATTCGGGCAACTGGCTCGCCCGCAAGGTATCGCTGATCGCCAACTGCATGGTGGGCGAGAAATTCTGGACGAAATTCAGGTCCAGGTCATTCAGGAAGTCCGTGCTGTCTTTTTCGCGGTCGTTGTACCAGAGCATCGAGGGCCGGTAACGCAACCCGAGGTAGGTACGCTCCAGGTTCATGTTCACCAGCAGCTCGAGTTCTTCAATGACGCGAAAGCTGTCCTGCGCCGAATGGTCCACTTTCGTGCCATCAAGCAGGGTGGCGGTGCCCGCCTGGTAAACGTTGTCGTCATACCCCAGGCGCAGGCGGCTGTTCAAATGCACCGGGGATTCCGCGGAATCCGTCATGCGAAACCGCAGTGCTCCCGTCAATTGAGATACTTGCTCTGGCTATACCCGCTGCTTTTATTTTTTTTGCGCTCTCATCTGTTATAAGTGTGCCGTTAGTTGCAAGGGCAACACGTAGTTTTTTTGACGCTGCGTATGAGGCAATCTCATAAATATCTGTTCTGTAAAGGGGTTCTCCGCCGGTGAGGATCAATATAGGTGAATACTTTGATGTAATGTCATCAATGATCTTTTTAATGCCATCAGTTTCAAGTTCACCGGAATAATCAATATCTTCAGCTTCGGCACGGCAGTGAGCACAGTTAAGGTTGCATTTTTTAGTAAGCTCCCAGAAAATCAGCCTGGGGGTATTTTTATTCATCATTTAGTAAAAAGGTCCTCTACAAATTTTGCGTTCTTAAACATGCTGTCAAATTCAGAATCGTGACAGGCAACAGTACTTTTTTTCAGGTTCACTATGGGATTATGGAGTGTCTTCTTCATAATCGTTTCAGTAAGCTCCTGAACCAGTTTGAAATCTTCATCCGAAAAATGTTTCATCTTCCTGTTACGGAATTTTTCAACTTCACAGACACGAATGTCATCAAACTTGTTTTTGATCGCGGTTATCATCGGCGCAAGGGAACTCTCCTCACACCATGAAATAAAATCATCAACATCATCTTCCACAATCTTTTCAGCCTTTTCCATCTCGATTTCCCTGCACCGTTTATTCTCTTCAGCGATCTTTTTCAGCGAATCCACGTTATATAAAAATACATCTTTAATATCAGCTACTGAAGGTTCACTATTACGAGGTACTGCAATATCAATAAAAAAGAGCGGGCGCCCCTTCCTTTCAAGCATCATCTCCCTTGTGTCGCCGGATGTTATCACATGATGAGGAGCTGTTACTGAAGATATTACAATGTCCGCCTCCATAACTGCCCTGTCAACCTTTACAAGGGGGACAATCTCTGCCTCAAAACCTATCTCTTCGCAGAATCTGATTATCTCTGAGTGAATTGGAATAACCTTGTATCTGCCGTAGTATGCGGAACGAGCAAACTGATCACCGATATTAATGCAGAGGCGGCACCCTGGTTCAAGCGTACGAAAACAC
>CAZMOR010000138.1:0-12770 GCA_964567795.1 uncultured Verrucomicrobiota bacterium | reverse complement strand
TGGGCCTTGCCGGCGGTGATCACAATGATCGCCGCATGGCGGTAGGCGTCCGGTGCGGTGGCGGCATGGATGTTGACCGGCCGGTAGAACGGCGCGCCATGCGCAAGATCCAGAGCCTGGCCTTTGGCCAGGTCGGCATTGACATCCACCAGCACGATCTCTTCCGCCAGGCCCGACTGGGCCAGCGCAAAGGCGAAACCGGAGCCGACGGCTCCGGCGCCTACCACCACCACTTTCCTTGACTTGATATTGGCCATGATTCTCCGAAATTCCTTCTACGGTACCCCATCATATCCGGTTTTGCTGGTTCTACCGGAAGCGCGTTTGGGCCGGAAGCAATGCATATAGCTCCGGACATCATGAAGCAATATTCCCTTTCCACGGCAGTCAGTATATCCAGCGCGGGCATCGGGCAAAAGCAAAAATCCGGTTAAAATCGGCCCGCGATTCACCGGGACCGGTGCGGGGGCGGCGAAAAGACATTCAAGAGCGCGGACAGGCCGAAGCCGCCGAGGAGCAGCAGCAGATCGCGCAGTCCGGCCGCGCCGCCGGGCCAGCCGGGATAGATGAGCGGGATGGAGCCGGCCACCAGCCCGAGCACGCCCCGGGTCGCATGGCCTTCGGCTTTGCGGAAGAGCCAATCGGCGGCATGGGCAAAGGCGAGGATGGCTGCGGCGGCGCCCAGAACCACGGGCAGTAGAATCGGCCATGCCAGCCGCGCGACGCCGTCCAGAAGCGGCTGGTAGATTCCAAAGTAGATGAGCACGAACGCCACGCTGGCGCCCGGGACGATGCTGCCCAGGCCGATGCCCGCGCCAGCGAGGAACCAGATGCCCCACCGGGCGGGCAGCGTTTCCGTGCGGGGAACCAGGTGGTTTTCCAGCGCCGCGCAGGACAGGCACAGGATGAACATCCCCGCGAACGCCAGCCAGCCGCTGCGGCCACCGCCGGCGCGGTGGGCATGGCGAAACAGGTCCGGCAGGGCGCCCAGCATGAATCCCATGAAAAGGTACAGCGTGGCGGTTTCGTGCCGGACGAAAACCGTGGCCAGTACGCGGCTGCCCAGCAGGATGCCCGCGCCGCCGGCCAGGAAGAACGGCGTCAGCGGGAGCAATTGGCGGCGGAAATCCCGGAAGGGATGCGCCAGGGCAGCCGTCACGGGGCGGTACAGTCCGAACAACACCAGCAGCGTGCTGCCGCACAAGCCCGGCAGCAGGCCGGCCAGGCCGACCAGCAGGCCGTAGAAAATCTGGAGCGGCCAGGGCACGCGCTCAGACCGCGCCGCCGCCCGGCAGGTCATGGATGACCGTGTCGCGGCACATGCTGGCGGCCAGGTAGGGGTAATCCAGCGTGTAATGCAGGCCGCGGCTCTCGCGGCGGAGCATCGCCGAGCGGATGACCAGTTCGGCGACCGCGGCGATGTTGCGCAACTCCAGCAGGTCGGCAGTCACCAGATAGTCGCGGTAATACGCGCGGATTTCACGCCGCAGGGTGCCGATGCGCCGCAGGGCCCGCGCCAGGCGGCGACTCGTGCGCACGATGCCGACGTAGTCCCACATCACGGTACGCACTTCGTCCCAGTTGTGCGTGACCACGACGGCTTCGTCGGAAGGCACCGCATTGCCGGTCTTCCACGCCGGAATCCGGATCTTCCGCGCCTTTGGCCGGGGCGATTCAAGGATGTCGCGCGCCGCGGCGTGACCGCACACGAGGGCCTCGAGGAGGGAATTGCTGGCCAGGCGGTTGGCGCCGTGCAGGCCGGTGCAGGCGACTTCGCCGGCCGCGTGGAGGCCGGCCATCGCGGTGCGGCCGCGGGTGTCGGTGGCCACGCCGCCGCAGAAATAATGTTCGGCGGGCACCACGGGGATGGGCTGCCGGGCCATGTCGAACCCGAATTTCCGGCAGGTGGCATAGATGTTCGGGAAGCGCCGCTTGAGGAACGCCTCGCTCTTGTGGGTGATGTCGAGATAGGCGCAGGCGTCGCCGCGGGTCTTCATTTCATGGTCGATGGCGCGGGCGACGATGTCGCGCGGCGCCAGTTCGGCCCGCGGATCGTAGCGCTTCATGAACGGCTTGCCCGCGCCGTTGAGCAGGCGCGCGCCTTCGCCGCGCACGGCCTCGCTGATCAGGAACGACTTGGCCTCCGGATGGTAAAGGCAGGTCGGGTGGAACTGCACGAACTCCATGTTCCGGATCTCAAGCCCCGCGCGCCAGGCCATGGCGATGCCGTCGCCCGTGGCGATGTCGGGGTTGCTGGTGTAGAGGTAGACCTTGCCGGCGCCGCCGGTGGCCAGGATGGTGTTGGGCGCGCGCACGGCCAGGATTTCGCTCGTGCGGCGGTCGAGGAAATAGGCGCCGATGCACGCGTCGTCGCCCGCCACCTTGAGCCAGCCGGTGGTGATGAGGTCGATGGCCATGTGGTGCTCGAGTACCTGCACGGAATGCTGCCGCCGGATGCGCCCGGCCAGTACGCGGATGATTTCGGCGCCGGTGATGTCGCCGCTGTGCAGGATGCGGCGGACCGAATGCCCGCCTTCGCGGCCCAGGTCGTATTCGGCATCCGCCTCGCGCGGGTGGCGGGTTTTGCGCTCAAAATGCACACCCCAGCGCTCCAAGGCGGCGATGCGCGCCGCGCCGGCCGCGATGATTTCCCGCGCCACGGCGGCGTTGGTCAGGCCTGCTCCGGCGACCAGCGTGTCCTGAAGGTGCGCGTCGATCGTGTCATCCTCGGCAATCGGCACGGCAATGCCGCCCTGGGCATGCGAGGAGTTGCTTTCCTCCAGCGTCCGCTTGGCGCAGAGAATGACGCGCCCGTATGGCGCCAGTTCCATGGCGGCGGACAATCCGGCCAAGCCCGCGCCGATGATCAGGAAATCGCAATCCAGCGTTTTCATGCCGTCACCCTAGCAGAGCCGGAGGGCAGGGGCAAGGCGGCAGCCGGTCCCCCCATGCGGGGGCTCGCGGCTCGTCGGTTTTTCCACACTGTGGAAAACATTTTTCCATAGTGTGGAAAATCCGGCTAAAGTTTTTCCATTGTATGGAAAAACAGCCGAAAGTTTTTCCATTGTGTGGAAAAACAGGGGTGGGGAAAATGAGCCGCGAGCCCCTGCCTGGGGGAACGGCGGGTTTACGCGGGTTGACGAAACCGGCGGAATGCGTTTCAATCCGCGGCCATTGGAAAACGGTATGAACTACAGGTGGATCATGTGGATCGGGATGCTCGCCGCGCTGGTGTCGGCTGCTCCGGCGCAGGTCCCGCGGGCGGCCTTGCCGGCCCTGCCGGCCCCGGTGCCGATGCTGACCGAACCGCTGGAACTGGATTTGACCTGCATCATTCCGACCAACGGGCCGGCGGTGGACCGGGGGGAGCTTGTGGCGCGGCTGCAGGAATACGATCCGCGTGCCGCGGGGGATGCCGCGCGGGAAGTCGCCCAGGTGAAGGTGTCCGGCTTAACCCATCGGGCGGGCGCGGAAACCGTCGTGCGGTTTCCCTGCACCGGCGCCACGGCCGCGCGCAAGGCCTACTATGTCACGGCGGTCCTGTTTCCCGAAGGCGCGGCGGATGGGGATGCCGGCATCTACTATCTCCGGGGCGTGCATCGGGTGTTCAGCCTGACCAATGCCGAGTCGCTTTGCGTGACCCTGGACCCGGTGGCGGTTGAACCCGGAGAGCCGACTAACTGACGCGGTCCTGAGTGCATTTTAGCCTTTTCCTGCTTGCGGAGGGATGGGGGAAGGCGCAGACTTCCTAACTTCAAGAGGAGGAATGCCATGGGGATGCTTCAAAGAGCGGGATTGGCTTTGTTGACGGGGTTGTCCTTCAGTTCCTCTTCATTTGCGATCACGCACTACGTGAACGTATCGAACACCACACCCGTGGCGCCCTATACCAACTGGGCCAATGCCTCGACGAATATCCAGATGGCGATTGTCTGGTCTGACAACGGCGATGAAATCCAGGTTGCTCCCGGTGTTTACCGGTTGTACGGCGCGGCGCTTGAGCTGCCGGTCGCGAAAACCCTGACGCTGCGGAGCACCCTGAGCCGGGCCGCCGTCATCGATGCGCAGGGATTGAGCGAGGGGATTCTCGTATTTGGAACCAATTGCCTGATCGAGGGGTTCACAATCTGCAACGGACTCAAGTCGAGCGGCGGGTATGGCGGTGGAGTGGAAATGGTCCGTGCCTGTACGTTGCGCGATTGTCTGGTGGTGAGCAACCAGTCCAACTCCGGTGGCGGAATCATGGTTGACAGTGATGCCACCAATTCGTTGATCGAGGATTGCACCATTGCCAGCAACCGGGCCCTGACGGGGTCCGGCGGCGGCGTGGTACTTTACAGCAGCTCGGGCGGACGCATGAACCGCTGCCATGTTCACGATAATCAGGCGGCCACCTATGGCGGCGGCATCTGGCTCGATAAGGCTGGCTCTGTTTCCAACTGCTGGATTTGGAACAACCAGGCCATTGCAGAGGACGGCGGCGGGGTGTATATGGCCTGCCAGGGCACGACCAACCAGGGGCGGCTGGTGAATTCCGTCATCACGGGCAATTCCGCATTGCATAATGGCGGGGGCGTTTATTCCATCGGACCGGCCGGCACGCTCTCGCCCGTCATCAATTGCACCATCGTTTCCAACACGGCGGGCATAAGCGGGGGCGGGGTCTTTGCCTGGACCACGCGGCTACTCAATGACATCATCTATTTCAACACCGCTCCGGACAGCCCCAATCTCGAAGCCCACGATTCCAGCCATTCGTGCATCATCAGCAACAGCTGCACCACGTCCAATTACTTCTGGCCCAACATCACCAATGCCCCGGCATTCGTGAACGCCGGCGTGGGGGATTTCCGGCTGGCCACCGCTTCGTTCTGCATTGACACCGGCACGACCAACGGCGCGCCCGCGACGGACATCGTCGGCAACCCGCGCCCGCGACGGGGTGTGCCCGGGTCGGGATCGACCAATTGCGACATGGGGGCCTACGAATACGGTTTCCACTTTAATTCCATCCAATCCATTTCATCCAACGCCATGCAGTTCAAATGGGACATCCAGGATGTCGGTCGGTACCGCCTGGACATAGCTACCAATGCGGCGGCCGATCCGGCGGGGCCGGCGTGGAACACGGTCCATGTCTACACCAATGCGACCATCATCGGCGCCGGTCAGTTCCTGGAATATTCGCTGACCGTGACCAATCCTGTTCCGCCGATACCCCCCAACGGCTTGTTCCGGCTCCGCGTGGATCGCAGCACACCGGCAAAGTAACCGGTCTCCAATGTGCGCGCGAACGGATCCCGAGCAAGCGGTGCATGGCGCATCCTGGGCGCAGATGCATGGCGGCTATTTTGCCGATCCGGTCATCGCCCGGCCGCTGGCGGAAGTCGTGCATGAAATCCAAGCCCGGGACCGGCCGGATGTCGTGGTCGATCTGGGTGGCGGAACCGGATTCCTGCTCGCGCAGCTCCGCGCCCGTGGCGCCGGGGAAGGGACTGTGCTGGTGGATCTGGACTGTTCGCCGGCGCAGTTGCAGGTGGCCCGGGATTCCGGAATCACGGTCGTCAACGGCACTGTGGATTCCTTCCGGCGCGCCGAGGTGGTGCCGGCCGGGGCGCGGGCGATGTATATCATGCGGTCGGTCCTGCATTATGCCGGCGAAGCCGGGCTGGCGCCTTTGTTGCGGCACGTGCGCGCCCAGACCCGGCCCGGTGAATACTGGATCCATCAAACGGCCTGCTTTGACGCAGACAACGAAGCGGATTGCCTCAATTCCCTTTACCGGCGCATGCGAACGGGGAAGTGGTATCCCACCGCCGTTCGTTTGCGGGCGCTCCTGCATGACGCCGACTGGGAGGTGGTTTCAAGCGCCCCGGCACCGGTTCTGCAATTGGGTTCCGACGAACTTGCGCTGCGGTACGGCTTGACTGCAGCGGATATCGAATCCATCCGCCGGGAAATGGTCCGGGATTTCGGGACTGACCAACCGGTATTTCGCTCCGATGGCGCGGGATTCACCGCCGATCTGCATTACCAAATATTCGTCTGCCGGGCGTTGGCGTAGGTTGGCTGAAAAAATCCCCATGCCGGACGGCATGGGGATTCGCATGTTACGGCGAGCCGGATCAGTCCCGCTGGAGCGTGATGACATCTCCTTCGGATGTAATCGTCAAGGTGTCGCCGCTGACGGTGTAGGGGATGTTTTCCGTGCCATCATTGGACACAATGGTCAGGATGCCGTTGGCTGCACTCCAGGTGCCGTTCGAGCTTTCCAACTCGCCGCCCAGGTTCATGGATTCCTGGCAGGTGCCATTGTCCTGGAATACGATCGTCACGGTGATCGTATCGGGCAGCGTCTGGCCATTCATGGCGGTTGCCGACCAGGTGCCGACCAGCGGATCCTTGTTGTCGTCGTCGCCCCCGCCGCAGCCGGCCAGTCCCAGAACCAATACAGCTGAGAAACCCACGGCCAGAATTACGTTCATCCATTTCATTGCATTCCTCCTCGGAGCTTTTCCCGCACCTTGCTGGGGACACCATGTCCTCCACTGGAGGAATCCTCCCGCCCTGTCCCGCCGATGGCAAGCCGGAAATGCTGCCCGCCTACATTTTGCGGGCGGTTTGGGATTTGCGTCCTTGGTGCCGCCGGAGTATTCTTCACCCGGTCACATGAGAAGGAGTCGACCGTGAAAAACCATATACGGCATGCTGGGCGCTGGCTGGGAATGCTCGCGCTGGTGCTCGCGACCGGCCTGATGTGCGGGTGCGATGACGAGGATTACAATCACGATCCGCCGGTGGGGCAGGGCGCAATCGTCGTCGATAATTACACGGGCGACCGGGTGTACGTGTATATCAACGGCCGCGAAGAGGGCAGCGTGGGGGGCGACAACCACGAATACTACGACCGCGAACCGGGCTTGTACCGCGTGGCGCTGGACGGGGACGATTCCCACCGTTCATGGGCCGCGGACGTGGATGTGCTGGAAGGGCGCCTGACCGTGCTGAAAGTGCGGGGCTATTCCGGCGACTACGACCACTTCGACGTTGAAGTCTATTTCGACTGAGCGTCTTGCGGCGGTCCGCCGTTCGTGGGGGCGGGTTGATCAAGGCGGGAACAGGGCGTTGGCCGCTTGGCGGCCCGCTTCCGCGCCGATTCCGCCCGTGAAAGCTCCCGTGGCCGCCCCGACCGTGGCGCTCACGATGTTCTTGAGCCGGCCGGCCCAGCTGTTGGCGCGCTGATCAATGGCTTCCTGCTCGACCGCGGCGAGTTTCTGGGATTGCGCCCGCATCGCGTCGGCATCCGCCTGGGCGGCGGCCATTTTCTTGGCCGCGTATTCCTGTTCAGCGGCCTGGCGCTCCATGGCCATCTGCTGCATGCCCGCCTGGGCATCCTGCAGTGCCCGGTCGCGCTTTTCCTTGCGCCCTTGGGCAAAGGCATCCATTGGGTTGGCCGGCGGGGGTGTCTCCGACGCCGCCCAAGCGGGGGCTTCGGCCTCGGCGGCGGCCAAGGGGTTGACCGGCTTCGGCGGTGGCGGGGGCGGAGCCGGGGTAGTTGTGTCGCGTGCCAGCCAAGCCGCCAGGGGCGGGGCCTGGGGATTCTTGGCTCGGACTTCCGCCCAGGTCTGCATTTCCCCCAGCAACCGGCTGCCTTTCTGGAATGGATCCGTCAACCACTTGTCGAGGACCATCTTGCGCATCGCTGCGAATTCGAACGGCGTATCCCCCAGTTTGGCGTCGCCGGCCAGCCGGCCAAGGTAATGCAAGTCATTCTGGTTTTCAGCCGATGTATATTCCGCAACGAACGCAGTGAAACGATCCTTGGCGGCTTCGGCAAACCGTTCGTCGAGCCCGGCGCGCAATGCGGCGGTTTCCGCGGCCATCCAGGCATTCGCCTGTTCCGTGATCTGCCCGGCTTCCCCTGCGGCCAACGGTTGGGCCAGGTTTAGGGCCTGGGCCTGGATTTCGCGGGCCAGGACAAAGCGCATGTAGGCGTTCAAAAGGACGCCGGCATCCGTCATCGGGGGGGCCTCCGCCGCCCCCGCGGCGACGGCGGCAAACAGGCAGAATAGGCAGGCGAGTTTTTTCATGGCCGTTTTCCCTTTGGCTATTGTGCCACTGCGCGCGCCTGGATGCGGCCGCCGCCGACTTCCAGCACTTGCAGGCGCAATCCTTCCGGCGGGGTCAGGACCAGGGCTTCCGACAATTCTTCCGGCGGCAGGGCGGATTCCATGCTGAATTCCGCCACGCCGGCGGTATAGCTGCGTTGCGCCACGTTGCGCAAGTCCTGGGTGCGGCCCCGCAGGCAGTCACGAATGGCTTTCAACTTCCACATCTGGTCCACGCCGCCCACGACCATCTCGACCCGGTGCGGAAAGGCATTCGCGGCATCACCCGCGACATTGCCCGGCGTCCACTTTCCGAGCATATCCGGCAGCAGCGAATCCAGTGCCTTTTCGCCGGCGGCCCGCAGGGCCTTGGCGCTGCCGCTGACATCTTCAAGTCCGACCTGTGTCACGTCTTCGGACGCAGCGGCCAGGGTGGCGGAGTTGTCCGTGCGCACGGCCCGGAGGGTTGCCACAGCCTGGTAGGATCGCAGGTTGGTGTCGCCGATGCGCCGGGCGGAGGGCTTGGCCACGGCTTCGCCGATCAGCACGATGTCGGCGCCGAACTGGGTGCCCAGGGCGGCGGCGCCCCGGTTGTCGCCGGCGGCCACAAGCATCTGCTGGCTGCGGGCAATGTTCGCGCGCACCATGTCCTGGTCCACCACCGGAATGTCCATGGCTGTCAACTTTTTCACGGCCATGGCTTCGACCTCGGCCGTGGCGATCGTGCCCAGGCTTTTTTCATCCACGATGATCATGACCCGCGGCAGGAAGGTGGGGGCGACAGGTTTTGCGGCCGCGACGGGGGCCGCCGCCGGGCGCTCCCGTGCCGGGGCCCGGGCCGGCGGAGTGGGGGTGGCGCAGCCGGCCAGAATAAGAATCAGGGGCAGAATTGCCAAACAGCGGTTTTTCATGCGGGGATCTCCTTGTCTTAGAGTTGGCGTTCAAGGGCCAGGGCCATGTGTTTCACCACGTTGCGGGAATGCTGCGCGAGGGTGTCGCTTTTGTCTCCCCGTTCGGCATGATCCACGCTCCAGAGGATCTTGCCGGTCGTGCAGTCGATGAGGCGGATGCTGATGCCGACAACCGGATACGTGCGGCCGCCCATGGCGACCATCTCGTATTCGGAGACCGTGCCGATGATGACCCCGTTGGCGCCCACCATCTGGCCGACCTGCGCCGCCTGTCCGGCGGTCAGACCGGAAAGCGCAACTTCGCTTTCGCCCAGCACGCCCGAGATCTGTGAACGTTCGACCATGTCATAACGGCCGATTTTCATCATCTCCGTGACGAACATGTCCGAGACGGACGTACCAATGAGGGTGGTGGGGGCCTTGAACGGCAGAATGGCCACCTTGTCGACGCCGCCGGCGGTTGGCGACACATATACATTCGGGTCGTCCGTGCCGACGCCGCCGGAGGAGCCGCCGGATGGCGAGGCGCAGCCCGCCAAAACGGCGGCCGGAATGGCGATCAGAAACAGTTTCCAGTTCATCGGGTCGGTCTCCTCGGGATTTATTTCATTTCGAGCCGCCGCACTCGTTGGTCGAGCTGCTGCAGGCGTGCCGTTTGCTGTTCAAGCTGTTGAATGCGCCTTTCAAGATCGGCCAGGCGGCGTTCCATGTTGTAGGTGATGGACGGCGGCCGGGAGGATGTTCCCAGCCGGGTTTCAATGGCATCAAGCCGCTTTTGCAACTGCTGCACCGTCTTTTCCAGTTCGGCGCCGGCTAGGACCTGGCTGTTTTCCGGCGCCTTGGCCGGGGCTGTGCCGGAAGATGCGGAAAAGACGGAATCTGCCGCGTCCGCAGCCGGAGGCGGAATCGCGCGGACGGGCGCCAGCCACAGCAGCGCGACTGCCGCGGCGGATATGATCAACTTCGGGGTGTTGCGCATGGTTCTGCCTTACTCTGGATTTTCCGTCGGGCCGGCGAATGGACAATTGATATCGCCGGACGGTTCGGTTCCGGAAGCATCCGGTGCCGAGCCCGTGTCGCCCGAATATCCGGCGGGCGCAGGCGTGAGCGTGGGATCGGTCGGCTCCCCGTCTCCGGAGTTGCCGGTATCGCCGGTATCGGTTGTGCCGCAGGAGTCGGCCGGCGGATTGTTCTCCGTCGAGACGGTTTCACGCGAGCAGATCGGGCAGCGTGATGGTCCTGGCGGCTTTCCGGTCCAGGAATAGCCGCAGCCGTAGCGGATGGTGACCGTGCCGTCGTCGTTTTTCGACGTTCCGGTTACGCCCAGCGGATCGTCCGACGGGGAGGACAAGCCGGTGTCCGAACCGCCGCCGTTGCCGGAATCCCCGTCGGTGCAGCCGTTGCCGGACGAATCGTCGGACTTGCCCTGGTTGTCTTTTTTCGGCGAATCTTTGCCCTTGCTGGAATCGCCACCGGCGGGTGTGGAAGCCGTAGTTGTTTCGCCGGATCCGGCGCCGGAATCCTCGTCACTTCCATTCTCGTCGTCCGGCGAACCGAAGATGGCGCCGACGGCCTGGTCCGCCGCCGCGCCGCCCAGCGCGCCGCCGAATGCCTTGCCGCCTTCGGTGACGCCTTGTTCCACGGCATCGCCCAACGCCTTGCCCCAGCTGTTCTGGCGGTCGTTCTTGGCCGTATCCCGGGCGGAACCCTCCCGGATGGTTTGGGAGTCCCGGCCGCCGGTGTCGCGGACGTTGCCCGCATCGCTGATCGTCTGGTTGCCAACGTTGGCGGCTTCGCCCATCTGGGTGTTTTGCGCCATGGTCAGGTTGCCGGCTTCGCCGCGTTCCGTTTGGCCTTGAGCCCAGCCGGTGTTGAGATTTTCAGAGGAGTTGTAGCCGCCCGACACCATGTCGGAATTCACATCGGTATCCGCCTCCGGTTCGGCCCCGCGCAACCCGTCATCGCCCGGGGAGGTCTTGCCTTCGCCGGTTCCGCCTTCGTAGGTAGTCTTGCCGGTGACATTGCCATCCTTGTCGGTGTCGGTGGTGGTGGTGCGGATGAGGGAGCCGTCGGCCCCGCGGGTTTCGGTCAGCGTGGTACGGCCGTTGGAATCCTCCACATAACCCGAGGAGGTCGTGGTTTCGCCGGGCTTGTCGCCCGTGCCGGAATCGCTGTCCGAAGCGGAGCTTCCGCCGTCCTGGTCGCCCTCCGATTCGTCGCCTTCCGGACTCGTATCGGAATCCGGTGTGTTTCCGGAACCATCGCCGACGGAAGTCCCCCCGGAGGAGGAAGGCGGATTTTCCGGCTCGTTCACCGCCGGGCCCTCAGGCTGGCTAGTGGCGGGTGCTTCCCCGGCAGTTTCCGAGACGGCGTCGGTTGACGGGGATTCCGGCGGCGTCGGGGTTTCCGGTTCGGTGCCGGCGGCTGGCTCTGCATTGGAAACACCGTTCTTGTCGTCGCCTGTCTCTGGCGAGGTCCCGGCTTCCGGCTCTTCACCCGCTCCCGGCTCGTTTTCCGGCGAATCTCCTTCCGGCGCCGGCTGAACGTCGTCTCCGGCGTCGGATTCCGTTTCCGGCGGCCGCATTCCGATCTTCGCGTAATCCAGTTTTGCCCCGCTGTAATCCCCGTCGTCTCCCTTTTGGATCTTGATCAGTCCGGATTCCTCCATGTTTTTCAGGGCGTCGGCGACTTTGCGGTATTCTCCAAGCTGCCATTCCTGCTTGAGCTGGTCGAAGTATTCGCCGCCCGGAGGGATTTCCTTGATGATTTTCCCGATATCGTCAGGCTGGCTGCGGATCCAGTCGGTGAATTTCTGGTCGGCCGGATCCAGTCGATTGCTCAACAATTTTGCTTCCACGAGATCGGTGCGGGTTCCGTCGGTTCGCTTGATGGGATACTGGTCGGAATCGGTGAGCGTGCCATACACCTTGTCGTAGCCGGCGGCCCTCCACATCTGATCCAACTGCCGGCTTTTGTCGTACAGGCTTCGGGCTTGCTGTTCCGCCGCATTGACGTTTTGGGCGGCGTCGGACTTGTACTTGCCGCCGCCATACGACCCGCTGCCGTTATAAACGGAGTCGTTGGCTTCATCCCGCTCGCCTTTTGCGAATCCGCGCTGCTTGGCGATCTCTTCGCGCAGTCCGCGGTATTCCTTGTAGACTTGGTAGGCTTCGGCTTCTTTCCAGGTCATGCCGTATTTCTGCATCAAATCGCCGCGTTCCCGCTCTTTCTTTTGATTTGCCTTGCGGATGGAGTCGCTGTTGGCCGTTGCTTCATCCATCCGGTCCTTTTGGGTGAAGGGCGACATGTCCTTCCAATCCTCGTACTGGGCCCGGACGTCCGGGCAGGCGAAGGCGAGCCATACAAGCGGAACCGCGGCGGTACGTGCACAGTTCCAAAGAAGGCCGCGCGTACCTTTCATGACGACCAGCCCTCGTAGGTGGTGGTGTCCGGTTCATCATTGGGCGGCGGGGGCGGCTGGGGAGGTTCCGGCGTGTCCGTCGAACCGTCCGTGCCCGGGGCGCCGTTTCCGGTATCGGAATCCGTTGAAGTGCCTGGGTCCGTTGAACCTTCCGTATCGGGCGGGGGATTGTTATCCGTCGAGACGGTCTCGCGCGAGCAGATCGGGCAGCGGGAAGGGCCCGGCGGCTTGCCGGTCCAGGAATAGCCGCAGCCGTAACGGATGGTGACCGTGCCGTCGTCGTTCTTCGACTTTCCGGTCACGCCCAGCGGATCGTCCGACGGGGAGGAC
>CAZMOR010000137.1:0-1764 GCA_964567795.1 uncultured Verrucomicrobiota bacterium | reverse complement strand
GCGCGGTTGGCGTCGTCGTGCTCCAGGAACGGAATCAGCCCGGCCGCCACGGACACCACCTGCTTCGGCGAAACGTCCATGTAGTTGCAGCGGCTGGCTTCCACTTCGAGGAATTCCCCGCGGTAGCGGCCCGCCACCGTGTCCTTCGCAAACGACCCGTCCGCGTTCAGCGGCGCGTTCGCCTGCGCGATCACGTAGTTCTCTTCCTGGTCGGCGGTGAGGTAATCCACGTTGTCGATGACCTTGCCGTTCACCACGCGCCGGTACGGCGTCTCGATGAAGCCGAACTCGTTCACGCGGGCGTACATCGACAGCGACGAGATCAGGCCGATGTTCGGACCTTCCGGCGTCTCGATCGGGCAGATGCGGCCGTAGTGCGAGGAATGCACGTCGCGGACTTCAAAGCCCGCGCGCTCACGGCTCAGGCCGCCCGGCCCCAGGGCGCTCAGGCGCCGCTTGTGGGTCAGCTCGGCCAGCGGATTCGTCTGGTCCATGAACTGCGACAGCTGGCTGCGGCCGAAGAAATCGCGGATCACCGCGGCCAGGGCCTTCGGGTTGATCAGCTTCTGGGGCGTCAGCTTCTCGGCCTGCTGGTCGAACACCGTCATGCGCTCGCGCACCAGGCGCTCTGTGCGGGCCAGGCCCACGCGGCACTGGTTCTCCACCAGTTCGCCCACGGTGCGGATGCGCCGGCTGCCGAGATGGTCGATGTCGTCGATCGTCCCTTCGCCGCGGCGCAGGTTGATCAGGTACTTGACCGCGGCCACGAAGTCTTCCTTCTCCAGCACGCGGCTTTCGTTCTTGGGATCCAGGCCCAGCTTCTGCTGGATCTTGTAGCGGCCCACGCGGCCCAGGTCGTAGCGGCGCGGATCAAAGAAAATGCGCTTCAAAAGCTGGCGCGCGTTCGAGGTCGTCGGCGGATCGCCGGGACGCAGCTTGTGATAGATGTCCTTCAGGGCGTCGTCGGCCGTGGCGGCCACGTCCTTGCGGACGCTCTTCAGCAGCAGGCCCTCGTCCCACGACACGTCCACCACCTCCAGGGAGCCGATGCCGGCTGCCTGCAGCTGCTTGAGCAGGTCCTTCGTGACCGGCTCGAACTTCTTGACCAGGATGCTCTGGCTGTCGGCATCCACCACGTCGGCCTTGACCACGCGGTTTTCGAGCTGCTCGGCCCGCGGCTTCGCCACGTCGAGCTTTTCGAACTTGTAGAACAGGCCCAGCAGCTCCTCGTCGGTGCCGTAGCCCAGGGCGCGCAGGAAGGTCGTCGCCAGGAATTTGCGGCGGCGTTTCTTGCGGTCCAGATAGATGTTCAGCAGGTCGGAGGTGTCGAACTGGACTTCCACCCACGAGCCGCGGTCCGGGATGATCCGGAAGGAGTGCAGCAGCGTGCCGTTCGCATGGACCGTCTGCTCGAAGCAGATGCCCGGCGAGCGGTGCAGCTGGCTGACAATGACGCGCTCGGCGCCGTTGATGATGAACGTGCCCTGCTCCGTGATCAGGGGCACTTCGCCCATGAACACGGTCTCCTCGCGCACTTCCTGCTGGTTCTTCAGGCGGAAGGTCACGTGGAGGGCCGCCGTGTGCGACTCCCCTTCCTTCAGGCTTTCAAAGGCCGATTGCTTCGGCGGGGTGACTTCGTATTTCACGAAATCGAGGGTGCAGTGCCCGTCGTAGCTTTCGATCGGGAACACCTCCTTGAAAACCGCCTGCAAGCCGACGGGCCGGCGCTTGTTCGGCGCCACCTCCATCTGCAGAAATTCCAGG
>CAZMOR010000136.1:0-41015 GCA_964567795.1 uncultured Verrucomicrobiota bacterium | reverse complement strand
GCGCCGGAACCGTCGTTGCCGGCGGCGAAGACATAGAGCACCTGCTGGTTGCCGCTCACGGCCGGCTGGGAGTCGCGGGTCCAGGTGTCGTAGTTCTGCGAGGACACATCATAGGAGCCGTCGCCGGTGTTGCCCCAGCTGTCGGAACTGATGCGCACGCCGCTGGTGTAGTTGGAGGCGATGAACGCGGCCTCCTGGGCGTCCGTCGGGTCCCACGTGCCGCCGTCGGCGAACACCTTGGTATTGCCCAGGTTGGCGAAGGGGCAGATGCCCTGGCCGCGGTGATAGCCGTTGGTATCCACATACGGGCTGCCGGAATTGGTGCTAAAGCCGCCGACGATGCTGATGTTGATGTTGCCGTGGCCGTCCGCGCCGTGAGAGTCGGTCGAGGACATGGTCGATGCCGTGTGGGAATATTTCATGCGGCTGACCTGCGCGGCGTCGCCGTATTTGCGGAATTCGCGGTTGGCGGGAGTGGCGGCCACGCCGCGGTCCCAGCCGTCGTCGGCGATGTCCACGATGAAGCCGGAGGTGTCGAACTGCGTCTGCGTGAAGCCCTTGGACAACAGCCAGGAGTAGTAGCCTACGCCCGAGGGCTGGCTGCCGTCCCCGTTCAGGTTGCCGGCGACAATCTGGGCCTGGCGTTCGCACAGCCGGTGGGGCAACTCGTGGGTGTTGACCGAAATCACGTCGGCCCGGGCCGCCACCTGCTCCAGGCTGTCGGCGGGCAGTTCCACCACGAGGTTCACGAGCCGGAGACTCTCATTGGTGCTGATGCTGTTGAACGGCTGCAGCTTCAGGCTGTCGAGCAGCGCGATGGTTTCCGCGTTCGCGGCCGCATCCTGGACCAGTTGCACCGCGAACTGGACGGCGGTGCCCGTCGCGGCGCGCCGGGCCGCCACGGCCGCGGGCTGCGCGCGCGGATTGATCTTGTCGCTGGCCACATAGGCGCCTTCCCACTGCAGATGCGGGTTGGCGGCGGAACGCAGCGACTTCAAGGCGGTGGAACCGCCATAGACCAGATAGGCGTTGTCCGGAATGTAGTTCACGATCCGGTAGCCGTCCTGTTCCAGCTGCGCCACCCACTCCGGCTGGATCGGGCCGTCGAACTGCACCAGGTGCAGCTGGCTGCCGGTTGTCGCCGCCGCGAGCGCCCGGGCGGAGGTCGCCGGCACGGCTTGCGAGGTGTCAATGTCGCCGGCGTTCAGGTGAATGGCCTGCGCGAAACCGCCTTGGAGACCCAAGGACAGCAAACAGACTCCAACCAGGGAAAAACGTGCGAATGAATTCATGGGGTGGCTCCGGATTTTGATCACTAGATAATTGTTAAACATTATCCTATTTGCCAGAGGATCCGCAAGGTCTCCGCAGGATTTTTAGTTAAGCGATTTTTAATGCAGCCGGAGGGGATGCCCGAGATCGACGGAGCTGTAACTGCACCATCCGGAGGGCGTTCCAGCTGATCACATCCGGCCGGTCCGGCCGGCCCCGGGTTGGCCCGGCGTGACTTTCTCTCGACATATACGCCGGTTGGAATTTTCATGCACACGTCCGGTGGCCGCTGCAGCAGACGTCGCCCAGCCCCGGGATTGACACCCCAAGCGTCCCTCCGTTACCTTGCGTCGATCAGAAAACGACCATCCCACCGCCCCTCGCCGCTTGGAGAACAAACCATGACCATGGACAAGAATTCACTGCAGTTTCATCCGGAAGTTTGGGAAGCGTTGCAGAACAATCGCCCGGTCGTCGCGCTTGAAAGCACGTTGATCACGCACGGCCTGCCGTATCCCGTGAACCAGGAAGTGGCCAGTTCCATGGAAAAAGCCGTGCGGGATGCCGGCGCCTTGCCCGCCACCATCGCCGTGCTGAAGGGCCGCATCACCGTGGGTTTGACGGCGGATCAACTGGCCTACCTGGCCCGCGCCCGCGATGTCCGCAAGTGCAGCCGGCGGGATTTCCCCATCGTGCTGGCCCGGCGCGGCGATGGCGCCACCACCGTGGCCGGCACGATGATCGTGGCCCATCTGGCGGGCATCCGGGTGTTCGCCACCGGCGGCATCGGCGGCGTGCACCGCGGCCATCCCTTCGATGTCAGCGCGGATTTGATGGAACTGGCCCAGACGCCCGTGGCCGTGGTTTGCGCCGGCGCCAAGGCCATCCTGGATCTCCCCTTGACGCTGGAGGTGCTGGAAACCCACGGCGTGCCGGTCATCGGCTATCTCTGCTCGAACTTCCCCGCCTTCTATACCCGGGATTCCGGCCTGCCGCTGGACATCCGCTGCGACACCTGCGACGAAGTGGCGGACATCATCCGCGCGCGCGAGGCCCTCGGCTTCCCCACCGGCACCTTGATCACCACGCCGGTTCCGGCGGAGCATGAACTCCCCGCGGCGGTCGCGGAAAAAGCCATTGTTCAGGCCCTGCAGGAGGCGGAGGCCCGCGGGGTGCGCGGCAAGGAAGTTACGCCGTTCCTGCTGGCCCGCGTCAGCGAACTGACCCACGAGGAAAGCCGCACGGCGAACGTGGCGCTGCTGCAGAACAACGCGCGCGTGGCCGCCTGCATCGCCAAGGCCCTCGCCGCCCGTTAAACGCCAAACCCGGGTCCGGCGGCGCCCAAAGCGCCAGCGCCTTCCCCGTGCGGCCGTCCCGCGCCGGAAACCGGCGGCGGGCGGCACGGAGGGATTACGGTACGAATTGCGGAATCTTGATCCGATAGGTCCGGATCAGGTTGGTCGGCGCGATATCGGTCCAAGCCACCACGTCATCGCCGTCGTTGGTCACCGTGGCCAGCGTGGCCCAGGCATTGGTGCCATTGGGCAGTTCGTTGCGCCCCTGGATGTGGTAGATCCGCCCCGGCACCGCCTGGAACGTGAGCTGGACGTTCTTCAAGCCGGCGTTGGTCGAGTCCACCATCGTGGTCCAGCCGATGTAATCGCCGGGCGAATCCGGATCGGTGCTGGCCCACCATTCGTTGTAGTTCGGGAAACCGTCGCCGTCGGCATCGCCGGCGGCCGTGTTGGTCATCACGCCGTTGAAATAGATGAACTCCCAGTCGTCCGGCATGCCGTTGCCGTTGGCATCCCAGGGAACCACGATGGCCGCGCTGTTCGTGACGGTCTGTACGCCGTCGTTGGCGGTGAAGGCCACGTAGTTCGTGACGCCGGCCACGCCGTAGTTGGTGACCCACCAGGCAAAACCGCCGGTGCCGGCATTGAACGTGGCGCCGCCGGGCAGCGTGCCCGTCCCCAGCGTGACCGGATCGTTGTCCGCATCGGTCGCCGAGACCGTGAAATGGTTGGTCGTGCCCACCGCATTGGTGTACGGACCGGTCGGCGCGAACGACAGCACCGGCGGATCGTTGGCCGCGGCCACGGAGGTGAAACCGAGCGTGAACGCGAGGGTGTTGGTGCCCACCAGTTCGACCTGGCGCGTCTGCGCCTGGTTGCGCATGTTGACGGCATCAAAGATCAACTCGCCGTCATCCTCGGCGGTGACATTGACCGCCCCCTGCGCCATCGCCAGCCGCACCCCGGCCACGTTGGCCGTCGTCGTCAGGGTCACCACCCCGCCGGTGACGGCGAAGGAATCCGCCAGCCCCTGCTGGCCATGGACCAGCAGCTCCGACAGGTCCGGCGAGAATCCGTTGCGGACATACAGGACGCCGCCGTTCAGGCCCGGGCTCACGCTGTACTGCACCGCAAACGCCGACGCCGTCGGGGCCAGGGTGACCGTCTTGGAAATCAGGGAGTTCGTGGACGTCAGTTTCCAGCCATTGGTCACGCTGTTCGTGGTGGCGGTGTACAGCATGTTGACATAGTCCGGCGTGCCGGCCCACCAGTCCTTCAGCCCGGAGGTGCGGTAGGCCACCACCGCACTGGTGTTCGTGTTGACGCTCCAGGCGCCCTCCTCTTCCGTCTCTCCGCCGGCATAGGACACGAGATTGCCCATCATCTGGCGCACATGCCCGTCCGCGGTCCGCAGCCACGCCGCGACCATGCGGCCGCCAATCCGCTCGAACACCGCCGCCACGTTCTTGTTGTAGAGCCAGTATTCCGCCTCGCCATCCAGGTCGGAATCGAGGTTCGTCGCCACCGTGGCGGTCAGCCCCGTCGCCGCGGCGGCCCAGGCATCCACCCGCGTGTAGAGCGCGGCCAGGCGGCTCTGGTTCTGCGCGATCTTGGCAAAGTCCACCAGATCCATCCAGTTGGTGCTGGGATAAATGTAGCCGCCCGAACTCCAGCGGCTCAGATCGTTGTTGTTTTCATTGTGGAATGCGGTCTCGAAGACGGAGGCATGGAGCACTTCGCCCGCCAGGCGCTTCACATCGGCGTTGGTGATCCCGGCCACGGCGGTCCAGGCGTTGGACACCAGCCCGCCGGAATACAGCATGCCGTAGGCTGTCGCGTTGGTCACGCCCGGCCGCAGCAGGAATTTCTTCGTCTCCAGGCTTTCCCGGATGGAGCTGCCTACGTACCAGTTGTCGTACTCATCGGCGGTGGCATGATTGATCCAGTCGTGCGACTGCTTGCTGCTGGCGGTGTCGCCCCGGTCGATGGCTTCCCATGTCTGTCCCCACGGCAGGGTGACATTGCCTTGCGCAATGTCTTCCAGCGACACCAGCTGCATCCAGGGATGGTTCGCGTACCAGCGCACGTTCTTGTCGTAGGCATCGGCCTGGGCCAGCGTGTTGAACTCTTTCCACATGCAGAAGATCGTGGCGACCTGGTTCTGGGTGCCGCTGCGGGCGCGCCGGTTGAACAGTTCCCGCAGGGGAATCGCCAGCCCGTTGTCGTAGTTGGTGAACCGGTAGTCGTTCGCCGCGTTGTTGATCACGAAGCAGTTCACGCCGTTGATCTTGTTGATGCGGTAGCCGTCATCGCCCAGCGCCACCGTGCGGCCGTACCAGTTCCAGATGTGCGTGTTCTGGTCGACCAGCGAATAGCGGAAGCCTAGGTTGAGGATCTTGCCGAAGGTGCCGCTGTCCAGCACCCGTTCCGGCGGCCAGAACACGGAATTGCTGTTGATGTTCGCGCCGTAGATGCGGTTCAGCGTTTCCGTCGCCAGGGCGACGTTGTTGCTGTTGAAGGCATCCGTGAAGTACGGAAGGATGTGGTCCGAATAAGTGCTGCCCATCAGCGAGATCACGTTGGACGCCACCAGTGTCCGGATCTGGCTGTTCAGGCCGGGCCCGGAGCGCCAGGTGTTGGTCTCCACCTCCGCCCACTCCAGCGCCGCGGCCAGCGTCGGCGTCACATGCAGGTTCAGCGGCACCTGGTAGATGCCGTGGATCTTGATCGGCCGCTGGTAGCCGGCGCCCGCGCCGTTGTCGACAATGGTGTTGATGTAGCTGCCCGGCTGGATGGCCTGGTTTCCGTGCGCCAGCAGCGCGATCTTGGCGGACTGCCCGCAGTTGTTGTCCGCGCTGCGCCCGACCCATTGCGTCAGGATCGGGTTCGCAATGATGTAGTCCTGGTCGCGCCAGTAATCGGAGCACAGCCAGTCGTTGCGGATGATGTCGCAGGTGTCGATCCGGCCGCCGATGTCGCCGGCGCCCAGGGGACTGTTGCCGGTACCATCCTTGGTGGTGAACACCTGGAAGTTCAGGGTGGTGGCCACGCCGTTCCAGCCCGCCGCCACCAGGTCGCTGCGGTCGATGGCGAACTCCACGGCATCCAGTTCGGAATTGTAATAGGCCCCCAGGAACCCGCCGGACACGGCGGCCACGCCGGCCGCGGACAGGCTGTCGGCTTCCGTCAGGGTGTTGTTGGCGGGATTGCCGTCCACATACAGGACGCCGCTCTGGCTGTCGTACACCGCCACCGCCGCTTCCCACTTCATGGCCGTGCGGCCATCCACGTCGTCGGGCAGCGCGGCCTCGCCCGTGCCGGTGCTGTTGAAATCGATCAGGACATAGATGTCCAGCGCGCCCTGCTCGGCGTTGGCCTGCAAATCCTCGAAGTCGACGCGGAAGTAGACCTTGTCGTCCGCCACGCCGCCATCGCGCATGTAGAAGGCCACCATGTCCCGGGAGGTGTCATAGCCGTCCCAGCGCCGGTAGATGTCCACCGCCTGGCTGCCGCCGTTGTTGTAATCGTCGAGGGCGATCAGGTCATCCAGGGTCCAGTCCGTGAACTCCTGGTAGTTCGTCACGCCGTTGACCGCGCCGAGCGCCGCGCCCTGCCCCACCGTGATGAGGCCGTCTTCCGGCGGCTGGCCGCCTTCTTCGTCATACGTCCGCGGATTGGTGCTGTTCTGCAGTTCCACCAGGTTGGAGAAGGAGTCGCCGTCGGGATTGCCCGCGGCGCCGTTCTCCGTGCTGGCGATGACCGCGCCCGTGCCCAGGTTGGTCGCGCCTACCACGCCGGAATCCAGCGGATCCAGGCCGTAGCGGGACTCCCAGCCGTCCGGCAGGCCGTCGCCATCGGTGTCCGGGTTCAGCGGATTGGTTTCTTGCCACAGTTCGCCGGCGTTCCACACGCGGTTGGAGTTCGCATCCCCGTCGATGCGGCCGTTGTAGTTCTTGTCTTCGCCATAACCGTCGCTCAGGCCGTCGCCATCGGTGTCCGCCTGGTTCGGATCGGTTTCCGTCCAGTTGGCGTCCCACTCGCCGGTCGGCCAGTCGCGTTCGAGCCAGGGTTCGTAGGTGACCGGCAGACTGGCGCCGTCGCCGTCCACCCAGCCATTGCGGTTGGCATCCTCGATCCCGTCCGGAATGCCGTCGTAGTCCGTGTCGGCATTGGCCGGATCCGTGGTGCGGCCGTACAGCCGGGCCGTGCGGTCGCCGCCGGCGCTGGCGCTGGCCACGCCGGGCACCCGCCCGTAGTTGTCCAGCGTGTTGTAGAATGGCGGATCGAGATCCGGCAGGAAGTTCTTCCAGCCGTCGCCGTTGGTGTCGGCATTCGTGTCGGTGTTGGCATGCGGCCAGCGCCAGCCCATTTCCAGCCCGTCCGGCAGGCCGTCGGCGTCGCTGTCGGGGCTTTCGGGCAGGCTGGCCCCGCATTCGTCGCGGATCAGGATGTCGCGGTTGGTCCAGGCATCCGAATTGGCCTGGTAGCGCGGATCCGTGTCGGCAAACCCGTTGGGCAGCGGCATCACGGTATTCTCTTCCGTGTCGATCACGCCGTCGTCGTCATGGTCGAGGTCGTTGGTGGAACTGGTATCCACCACCTGCAGGAGCTTGAGCGTCACCCCGCGCGACGCCGTGTTGGTTTTGTTCTCGGCGTCCCGCACCCAGGCCGTGAAACGGTAGTAGCCCGCGGTCAGGTTGCTCCACGAATAATCCCAGTAGATCGTGCTGCCGATATTGGTGCTGGTGGCCGCCGACAGCGTGCCGGTATAGCCTGACGGCGACGTGAAATAGATGCCGGTGGCCACGCCGTTGGTGCCGGTCGACAGCCGGATATTCGTGGTCCGCAGCGCCGGATTCGTCGCCAGCACGGAAGCCGGCAGGTCGGCCAGGATGATTTCATAGGGTTCGCCGTCGCTGGTGAGTTCCGGCGGCTCGGTGATGATGATGGACGGCAGGAGTTCGCCCCGCGTGGTGACCTTGCGCGTGGCGCGCAGGGTCGGATACCCGTCCCGCTGGCCGATGATCTCAAAGCTGTGCAGCCAGTCGGCCACGCCGTTGTAGACATTCGGCATGGTGAAGGTGATGGTGTTTTCATACGGATAGTTCCACGTGTGGGCCAGATCGATATCCTCCGCGGTCAGCACTGTGCCGTTGGCGGGATCGCCGCCGTTCTCCGCGCTGTTCAGCTTGATCGTGAACAGGTTCAGGGCGTCATCGCCCGAGATGCCAGCGGCAAAGGACGAGGAGTACTTGATGCGGATGGTCCACCCTGCCTCCACCAGCGCCCCGTCGGTTTCCGGCCAGTCGAAGTAGAGCTTGTAGTTGGGTCCGGCCGGCGTCACCGTCCGGGTCAGTTCGGTGTAATGCCCCGTGTTCGTGGTCATGGCCCCGTTGGTCCACGCGGCGCGTTCCGCGCTGGACCATTCCCGCAGCCGGACCTTGATGGTCGCCGTGCCGCCCGTGGGCAGGTTGGCATACGTGAAGCGCCAGGACATGGGATAGGCCTGGTTCATGTCGCTGGGCGTCGTGGCATACGCCTGCTGCCAGGAGGTCACGCCCGTCGAATCCCAGGTTGCGTCGCCGTCCAGGTCGGTGAACGGCTCGCCCGGATCGTATTCCCCGTCGGCATTGGAATCGGTGTAGGGCTCGAACCCGGTGCCGTTGCCATTGGCTTTCCCGATGGCCGCGTCGTCGTTGGCGGTATCCCCATCCTCGATGCGGTACCAGACCTCGCGGACGGTCGGATCCGTGCGCACCACCACGCCATATTCCGATCCCGAAAGCACGTCGCCGTTGTTCGCCGGCCATTGGACATAGCCCCGCGGCGTTTCGGCGTCCAGGTAGAACGTCTGCTTGAATGTGTTGTAGACGGCGGAGCCGTCGTTCCGGTTCAGGAACGCGCGGGCCGAGATCAGGTGATAACCGTCCGCCAGCCCGGTCCGGGTCTCGCCATAGTCGTTGTGCGGATGGTACGGGAGGGTGGCGGCATTGATATTGGTTACCTGCCAGATGCCCAGCATGTTGGCCTTGCGGGCGATGTCGCTGGCGCCGCCGGGCCAGACCACGTCCCAGCCATTCCCGCCGTACCCCTGCTCGCGGGCCGCGCCGATCTTGTAGCGGAAGACGGTTCCCGACGGCATGGCCGACACCTGCGCCTCCCACCAGTCGTTGGAATCCGCCGAAGTCCCCGACCAGCCGCACTCCACGACGCGCGTGGCGGCGTTGCCGGCCTGCCCGCCCGCCCCTTCCGGCCAGGCCGCGCCATTCGTGGTGTAGTAGACAAACACCCGGTTGCCCGTCACCTTGGGCGTCTTGACGTTCAGATACAGCGTCTGGCCGGCGGCATTCGTCAAGGGCGGCCAGAATTGCGCGCAGCCCATGCAGTTCGTGCGGTCCTGCGTCCCCTTGGGATCATGGTAAATCCACGAGACCGCGGTCGTGCCATCCCAATCGTTGCTGCCGGTCGACAGGTTGGTGGTCCAGTTCGGCTGGCCGATGGTGGCGATATAGGTTTCCGCGCCGGCCGAGCCGAGCTTGGCCCGGGCGGAATCCACGGCCGCGAATTTCTCGCCCCAGATGCGCTTTACAAAATCCGCCTGCTCATACCCCAGGTAGACATCGTTGGCCAACGCCGGCGGATTGTCGCGGACGTCGCCCAGGGCGTTGCTCGCGGAATTCAGGTTCATGCCCCCGTCGAGCCGGAACAACACGTTGCCCGCCGAACCATCCACGAACGCCTTGAAACTGAGGTTGGTCGGATTGGTCACCCGCGGCAAATCGATGGAATAGGAATAATCCGTGCTGTTGGTGTCGGTGAGCCCGTAGGGATTGAACGCGGCATCGCCGTCGTTGCCATCCTTGCGGGTCACCTTGACCGTATCGGCCAACTGCCCGTTCTCGTAAACGGCCACGGTCTTGCCGCCAAACCCGCTCCACAGGGACGCCGGATCGGGATTCTTGTAACCGAAGATGAAATATCCGCCGCCGGGCACGATCACCGAGTTCAACGCGGAGGCGTAGGTGTAGAACCCGCCGCCGTACCAGGAATAGTTGTACAGGTAGGCATCCGCGCCATAGGCGCCGCCGGCCTGATGCGGGAAGCTGACATTGGAGGCGATGCTGCGCGAAAGGCCGCTGGAATAATTGTCATTCAACAGGACCAGCATGGTGACCTTGTCGCCATCGGTGCTGCCGCCCTGGCGCCAGTCCATGCGCTCCCAGGCCACGTAGTCGGCATCGCTCCAGACGCCGCGCTGATAGCCGCGCCCGAACTGCTCGTTGCAATACAGCAGATTGGGCACCCGGCCATCGCTCCATTGCCCCAGGAAGGCGGTGTTGGCCCAGCGCGGAAACGCGCCGCCGCTTTCCCCGAGGGTTTCGGCATGGTGGTTGCCGTCCGTGTACAGCAGCCCCAGGCCGGCCCGCAGGAAATAGAACGCGTGCTGCAGTTCCTTGCAGGCCGCGTAATCGTTGTCATGGCTTTGGGCATGCATCACGCCGGTTTCGGCCGAAAAGCCGCCGTAGCCGGAAGCGTCGTACCCCGTCAGCCCGTTCCACATGCTGCCCAAGCGGTTGTTCAGTTCATTGCGCAGCGGATTGTCCACCAGGCGCATGCCGGTTGAAAAATACCCGTCAAAGCCGGGCGGCGAGCCCAGATGCTCGCCGAACAGCACGGCGTCATCGCGGGGAACTTCCGTGCTGAAGCAGCTGTCGCGATGGTTGCTCCAGTCGCTGTAGCCGTGCGTCATGTTGAACTGCCACTGCACATTGCCGCAATAGCCGGCGGAACTGGAATCATCGCCGTACGCACCGAAGAAGTAATCCGGGACGTGCTTGACGGCATCCAGGCGCAGGCCGTCCGCCTTGGTGGTGGACATGATCCAGCGCACATTCCGGCACAAGTAGGCGCCCACGTCTTCGGAAAAGAAACTGGGATACTGGGCGATGAGGTTGGTGGTCAGCCCGTTGTTCGTGCCGAAGCCGACATAGAGGTTGGCATTGGTGTTCCCGCTCCAGTCCCAGGGATTCCAAAGCGCCTGGGCCACGTTGGTGTTCGGCATGCGGTCATAGAACTCGGGATTGTGCGGATGTCGCACGAAACTGGGTTTGGGATAATCATCCCCCTCGTTCAAACCGAAGTTGTCGTTGGGCGTTTCGTGGGCGATGTCGATCAGGTCGGAAAGTCCCAGGTTCTGCACCTGCCAGGCGCTCGTCCAGTCCCGGCAGTTGTCCCATTTCCGGTAGAAGCCGTCCTCGGTCACGCGGAGATGGAAATCCTCCGGCAGCATGCCGGGATACACATCCACCGGGGTGCTTTCATTGTAACCGGGGACATCGAACGCCCGGTGGTTCATGATGTTGTCCAGATAGATCCGGATGCCGAACCGGTGGGCCACTTCGATCAGATTCAGCAGTTCGGCTTCCGTGCCGTACCGGGTGGTCACCGTACTCCGCTGGTCCCGCCCGCCGAGATCAAAGGGATCAAATAGGTCGTAGCCTACGGACAACCCGCCACTGCCTTTGGTCGGCGGCGGCAGCCAGAGGGAGGAGTAGCCCGCCTCGGCCAGTTCCGGAATACGCTCGGCGATTTCCTTCCAGCTGGTGTTGAAGTATTGGAGCATGGCTTCACCGTATGCCGGCGTCAACATCCAGCCCCCCGCCAGGCACAGGCCGGCAACGACAAATCCCCGCCACCCGCACCATGAAAAACGCCCTGATTTCATCCGTGCACTCCTCAACCTCGGCCGTCATCCGCGACACCCGGCAGACAAACCGTCAAGGCTGTTCCCTATTCTTTCTGAAAATTACCCCGGTTTTGAAATCAATACAACGCAAAAACGCTTCACCTGGACAGAAAAACTTCAGCGTTTCTTAACCGCTTAATCTTCTCTTGCTTTTGCCCTTGTACGGATAAAGGGACTCGCCTATATTCAACATTGGAGCATCCATATCGATGGGTGGAATCATGCGTAAAATTCTGCTGCGAAGTTTAGCGTTATGCCTCGGCATCGTTCTGGTTGCCGGAGCGTATGTCGGCTGGCGCGCCTGGAATGTCTACCGGACGGCCGCCGGCGGGTTTGAACACCTGCGCTATTTGCTGGAATCCGGGGAAACCGTGGAAGGTGCACCCGCCGATGATGTTCTGTCGGACAACTACCTGCTCTCCCTTTTCGGCGACAACCCGGAACTCGTTGAACGCCTGAAAACCGTCGTCGACCTGGGCATGGCCACGGACGCCAACCTCAAGCTCGGCAACGTGTCGGCCATGATCGTCTCCTACCGCAAGGATCCGACCGGCAAAATCATCGATGCGGCCATCTATGCCGTCGGCGGGTTCCCCGATCCCAAAAGCAAGCGCCTGGGCTTCCATTCCACCGGCTATTTCCGCGAGGAATTGGATTCCGATCTGTGGCTCTCCGGCAACTCCATCATGAATCTGCTCGGGCGCGACATCATCGTCTTCTGCGAGCAGGAAAAGGCGGAAGCCCACATGTCCCTCCTCTACGATCTGCTCAACGGCGGCATCTTCCCGCTGGCCCAGCGGATCGTGGAATCGCCAATCTATTATGCCATCGTTTTTCCCAGTCCCAAGGAGCTGGCGCCCCCGAATCTCCGCAACAATCTTCAAACCATCATGATCAAGGGGGAAATGGCGGCCGACACGGGCAAATCCGAAATCATGCTGATCAGCCCTTCGGTGGCCACCGCCTTCCAGGTCTTCACGATTGTCAAAGACATGCGCTCCCTGGCGGCCATCACCTTCCAGGATAAATTCAGCGGCTATGTGAAGGATATGTCGTGGGGCAAGATGAACGACACCTGGTGGGCGTTTGAGTACAGCCAGTTGCTGGATTCCATGGAATTGCTGCAGGATCAGGTGCTCGTCATCGCGCGGGCCGAATACGACCGGGCCAAAAACAACGCCATCCTGAAAACCGTCGAGCGGGCCGGCCGCGATCTGGCCATGCAAAAATCCTTCTCGCTGGCGGGCGAACTCCCGTGGGAATTCGCCTACCGGCAGAAAGACAATCCTTCCGGCGGTTACTGGAGCCAGGAGCACCGGTGGGGCTCGGAATGGCCCCTGGGCGACGAGGGCGTGGAAACCCCCGGCTCCATTGCAGCCAAGGCGGAACGGGAACGCTTGCGCGCCGAGCGCGAAGCGGCCCGGCAAAAAGCCCGGGAAGCCGCCGAGCAAAAATCTCTTGATCAAAAACCCGCCTCACCCCTCCCCGCCGAACCAGCATCTCCGGCCTCCACCCCCTCAGCGAGCATCTGATTTTCATGATTTCCCACCGCCTGCCTTCCGCCCGCCGCCAGACAGCCCTTGCGCTCGTCTGTTTCCTGCTGGGCTTGGGCATGGCCTCCGCCCGGGAATTTTCCGTCCGGCCGCTCACGGATCCCCAGGGAAACGCCCGCGCCCCGGTCATCAGCGAAACCGGCCTGATTGCCTGGCAGGCGTTTTCGGCGCATGAGAGCGATTCCCCGCTGGCCGCGCGCACGGATGTTCTCCACAGCTCCCCCAACATGAAGCGGTCGGACATCATCCTGTGGCGGGACGGCACGACGACCAACATCACCGCCAGCGATAACCGCATCGCCGGACGCAGCGAACATCCGGTTCTTTCCGGCGATTCCGTGGCTTTCCTGTGCTGGTTCCGGGACGGTGTCGACGAAGGTTATCCCCTGATGCTGAGCACCCCTCCGAAAACCGAGGAGATGCGCAAGTTGGAAGCCGATTATCCGACCCTGTTTGACCCTCCGCTGGCCGCGCCTGTTTCCGCGCTGGAGGCGGAAGCGGCCGCCGCCGAGACCAATGCCGCGCCGTCACCGGACGACAACCCTGCGGCAACCAATGTCCCCCGCGAAAACATTCAGCGCCAAATGTGGCGGACATCCGGCAAGGGCGCGGATATCGCGCTGTATCGGGCCGACAAGGGCATCCTGCGAATCACTCCGGGCAACCGTCATTTCTGTTCACCCGTGCTTTCTGCCGCCGGCCTGGCCTTCCAATGCGCCCGCGGCTGGCCGTATGGCTATGAAATGGTGGTTTGGCCGGATTCCGCCACAAACCTTATCCAGATCACGACCAACTATTATTACGTGCTGAATCCCGATCTGCATGGCAATGAATTGGTTTTCCAAGGCTGGGATGGCGACGACTATGAGATTTTCCTCTATCATTTCGACACCCAGCAGCTCGAGCAGATCACCAACAACCAGTTCGATGACATCAACCCGGTTGTGTGGGACGGTCACATTGCCTGGATCGCGCACCCGACGGTCACCGCCGAGATTTTCTACATGGCGGATGGCGTCATCCGGAAAATCAGCGAAGGCACGGAGGATAATGCCGCCCCCGCCATCTGGCAGGACCGGGTGGTCTGGCAGGGCTATGATGAAACGGACCTGGAGATCTACTATTTCAACGGCCGCCGCACCATCAAGCTGACCAGCAACACCTGGGATGACATGGCGCCCAAGATCCATGACGGCCTGATCACCTGGATGAGCTATGTCGACAATTGGGATTCGGAAATCATGGCGCTCGATTTGAGCGACAATACGGCCGTGCAGCTGACCAACAACGAATTCGAAGATTCCTTCCCGCAAACCGCAGGGCAGAAAATCGTCTGGCAGGCCATCAGCACCCAGGGCTCGTCCATTCAACTGGCCGAACCCAAGGCGGACCGCCAGAGTCCCGTGAATTGAACGCATCCCGCAGGTTGACAACCCGCGCCCGTTTCCGTAGAGTTTCGCCTCAATTTGGTTGTGGCGGGATAGCTCAGTTGGCAGAGCGGAGGACTCATAAGCCTTAGGTCACCGGTTCGACCCCGGTTCCCGCCACCACTTTCCTGAACCTGTCGCAGACACATGGCCTGCCTCTTCCGTTGATTTTTCCGGTCGTTTTCTCCATGCTTCCCGCGTGACTAGCCTCCGGCATTTCCACGATTGGAAGATTCCCGCCCTGGCGGCGGCCGTCGACATCCTGGTCCGCCCCTGGCTTACCAACGGACATCGCGGCCCGCTCGACCTGCGCGGTTGCCGGATCGTGGTTCCAACCCGCCATGCCGGACGCCGGCTCCGCGCGGAACTCGCCCGGATCACGGCGGAGAACGGCTCGGCTGTTCTTTCGGGCTCCATCGTCACGCCGGAATTCCTGATCCCCACGCCTCCGGAAGCTGCCGACGATGCCGTCGTCCTGGCCCTGCTGGCCAAGCTGTTGCTCGCCTGGCAGGACCGGCTCCCGGCCCTTTTCCCCGCGCCAGATGCGCCCTGGGACTTCGCGTTCGCGCTGGGTCTCGCCGCGCAATTGCAGGATGTGCGGCGCGAACTATGCGCCGGGGATCGCCGGGCTGCCGATCTGCTCCCGCTCGTGCCGGAAGCCGAACGCCCCCGGTGGGCGGAATTTGCGCAGCTGGAACAAGCACTGGTGCAGGAGGTTTCCCGCTTGGGAAAAACGGAACCGCTGGCCGCTCTCCGCGAAGCCGCCCGGCATCCCCCCATCGCCCCGTATTCCCGGATCATTGCCTTGTTCGTGCCCGACTTTTCCGCGCTAGCGATCCGGCATCTGCAGGCGGCCGCGCAGGCCGGCGCGGTGGAGATCCATGTTCTGGCTCCGGCTTCGCAAACCGCCGGCTTCGACGATTGGGGCCGGCCGCGACCGGAATACTGGGAAAACGAACCCCTGCCGCTGAAGGAACACCAGATCCATGTCTTCGAGCAAGCAACCGACGAAACCAAGGCCCTGGCAGAGCTTTTGACGGATGCCGATCACCGCCGGCGCGCCCTGGCGGTTTGCACACCGGATCCTGACCATGCCCGGGCACTGGGCCGGCGCCTGGAAATCGATGGCCTGCCGCTGTATCTGCCTAACGGAATCCCGCTGGCCCAGACCGCGCCTGGCCGGCTTCTGGACGCCTGGTTGGCGTTGCGCCGCCGCGGGAACTACGCCACAACCGCAGCACTCCTGCGGGAACCGGATGTGCAGGAATGGCTCGGGAGCAAGCCGGGCCTGAAGGATACATCGGCGCTGCTTTCCCAACTGGATGCCTGCCAGACGGATCATTTGCCGGCATCCTTCGATGAGTTGCGGCATTTTGCCCGGCCAGGCCATGAGACAGGTGATGGCGGCAGATACCCGTTGCTGGCTGCAGCGCTGGAGGAATTGAATCCACGCCTCAAAGAGCCACCGGCGGTTTTTCTGGCGGACCTCTTGGATGCCGCCCGGAACGGCGCGGGAACGGCCAGGCCGCCAGATCCGCTGGCGGCCGAGGCCGCGCCGGAATTGGCCGATCTCATCCGCAGGACCGACGTGGCCGCGCGGCAGGCGGCCTTGGCCGCGGCAGACGCGGACGAGCTGCTGAGCGCCATGCTGACCCGCGAACAAGTGTTCCCTAGGCCGAATTCTTCCACCGCGCGCGAAACCATCGGATGGCTGGAAACGCAATGGGAAACCGCTCCGGCGGTGGTGCTGGCGGATATGCGCGAAGGCGTGGTTCCGGAAACCCGGATCGGCGATGCTTTTCTTCCGGATACGCTGCGGGTCTGCGCCGGTCTGGCCAGCAATCGCGACCGCCTCGTCCGCGACCTGTTTCTGGCCCGGGCGTTGCTGGAATCGCGGCCGCCTGACGGCGTGCGGTTCCTGTTCAGCCGGCGGGCGGCCAACCAGGATCCGCAAATCCCCTCACGCCTGCTGCTGGCGTGCCCCCCAGCCGAGCTCCCGGCTCGCGTTACGCTGCTTTTTGACCGGCCCGCGATTTCTGCCCAGGCTCCAGCCGCAGCCCCCCTGCCCGTGCTTCCGCTCCGTCCCCCGGCCTGCCGGCCGGAATGGATCCCGGCCACGCTTTCCGCAACGGCATTCAAGGATTACCTCACCTGCCCGTTCCGTTTCTATTTGCGCCATATCCTGGGCATGCAAACGGAAGACGACCGCGCGCGGGAAATCGATCCCGGCAGCTATGGCGAACTGGCTCATGCGGCGCTGCGCGTTCTGCACCGGTATCCGGCGCTGGCCGACGAACATCAGATCCGCGAACTGCTGCTGGATGAAATGGACCGGTTGGCGCGCAGTCGCTACGGATCACGGCCGCCCTTTGCCGCAACCGTTCAACTGGATTCGCTGCGCCAGCGGCTGGGCGCCGCAGCCCGCGTACAGGCAGCCACGGTGCAGGCAGGCTGGCGTGTCGTCGCCACCGAGGAAAAATTCGAAGCGGATCTGGACGGCTTGCGGGTGCGCGCGCGGCTTGACCGCGTGGATCGCCATCTCGAAACGGGTGCCATCCGCATTCTTGACTACAAGACCGCGGAAACCGGCGCCGAGCCGCTCAAAACGCATTTCCGGCCGAAATCCGCAGAGCGCTGGGCCGACTTGCAACTTCCGCTCTATCGTTACGTCTATGAAGCCCGCCACCCGCCGGTGACCGGAGCGCCGGAAACCACCGCGGGGTATTTCAACCTCCCCAAAGCGGTCGCCCAAACCGACATTGCCATCCTGCCCTGGAAAACCAAGGCGGGTGAAAATCTCTATGCGAGCGCCCTGGCCAAAGCCCGCGAGGTCGGCGCCCATATCCGTGCCGGACGGTTCTGGCCGCCGGCAGACAAGACCCTGCCCTTCGATGACTTCGAGGTGCTCTTTTCCGGCGGGCATGAATATGTTCTGGAACCCGGCGCCCCATGAGCCCTGCCACCCAGATCCACAGCGCCGCCATGGCGGCATCGGCCGGCACCGGCAAGACGTTTGCCCTCAGCAGCCGTTACTTGGCGCTGCTGGCCTGCGGCGTCGAACCGGAAAGCCTCGTGGCGCTTACGTTCACGCGCAAGGCGGCCGGCGAGATCCTTTCCCGGATCCTGACCCGCTTGGCCGCGGCCGCCGGCGACGAAACCAATTTCCTGCGGTTGAACACCGAACTCCGGACGGGACAACTGCCGGAATTCCCCAGCCGCACCGCCGCACAAGCCGCCCTGCGGGCTCTGGTGCAGGCATTGCCGGCGCTGCGGATTGGCACTCTGGATTCGTTCTTCCTCCAGATTCTGCGGCAATTCCGGCTCGAAATCGGAATCGCCGCCGCGCCGGCCATTGCCCCGGATCTGCAGACGGCCGAGGAGGATCTCGTCCTCCAGCGGCTGCTGGGCGAGCCGGCCGCTCGCTCGGCCGAACAGGCCGAGCGGCTGGAGGCCTTCCGGCTGGCCACGTTCGGCGAGGAAAAAAAAGGCATTTACCGCGCGGTTCAAAACCTGATCGGCGACCAATACGAGTTGTATTGCCGGGTCACAGATGCCGCCGCCTGGGGCGATGCCACCCGCATTTGGCCCCAAGGCCTGCCGGCCGTTCCGGAACCGGACTGGTCCCGCATCATTGCGGCCCTGGAGACGCAAGGTTCATTGTTCCCGCCGGGACAGGCGCGGGAGGACTGGGACCGCTTCTCCGCCCTGGTGGCCGCCCGGCCCCCGGGCGGTGATTTGGATTTCAAGAATAGCCTGGCCAAACGCATCTATCTCGCCTTTGCCGCTCCCGCGGGGTGCCCCAACTCCGTGCGCATCCGCCGGACCGACATGCCGCTGGCGCAAGCCACGCAGACCGCCTTGAGCACGATCTGCTCATATTTGCGCTTCCAACTTCTCGGCCGGCAGGTCGTCCGTACGCGGGGCCTGTACCGGTTCCTGGCCGTGTATGGCCTGGCGCGGAACGAACATATTGTCCGGACGGGTGAACTCGCATTCGCGGATGTCACCCGCCTGCTGGGCCCGGCTGCCCGCGCCGGAACCCTGCGCCACAGCCTGGACTACCGCCTCGACGCGCGTTTCCGCCACTGGCTCCTCGATGAATTCCAAGACACCTCGTTGGGCCAATGGACCGTCATTGAAAACCTGCTGGATGAGGTCATTCAGAATCCGGATGGCGAGCGGACCTTCTTCTACGTCGGCGATGTCAAGCAGGCCATTTATCAGTGGCGCGGCGGAGACCCGCGCTTGTTCCGGCGGATTCTGGCCAAGTACAACCGGCCCGGCCACCAAGCCATCGAAGTCGCCCCCGCCCTGATCCGGTCCTGGCGCTCCAGCCCGACCGTGCTCCAGGCCGTCAACCGGATCTTCAGCAACCTGGCGGCACAGCCGGTTCCGGACGACAAACGGGACGACTGGTCCGCGGTCGCAGCGCGCTGGACGGATGAATGGACGGCCCATGAGCCCGCGGAACGGAACCGCCAGCTTTCCGGCCATGTGGCCCTGCATGTCCTGCCCCGCCCCACCAAGGATGATCCGGATGCAGATGGCGAAGCGGACGCGCCAGCCATCCGGAGGGCCGCGGAACTGGTTGAACAGCTCGCCCGCGACATCCCCCATTTCCGGAATTTATCCGTGGCGCTGCTGGCGCGCGGCAATGACGAAGGACTGGCCATTCGCGACGCCTTGGCCCGCCGGGGGCTCCGGTCGGTTTGGGCCGGAAATTCCGAATTGCTGGACAACACGTTGATTCCGGCCATTCTGGCCTTGGCCAGGCTCATCGAACATCCCGGCGACGAATTCGCGCGGCGGCACGTGGCCATGTCCCCGTTGGCGGACCAGATCCCGCTCGCGCCGGCGGACCTGGCGGCTTGGGCCCGCGTGATCCGCGCCCGTGGCTACGCCGGATTCGCGACGCAACTCGCCGCCCGCCTCGACCTTGAGTCGGCCCCGCTGGAACGGACCCGGCTGCAACTGCTGATCTCCGTCGCGTCTGAATTCGACCGCCAGCCGGGCGGCAATGCCCTGCGGTTCGATGCCTTTGTCCGCGGCCAGGAAATCCCGGCGGAGCAAAGCGGGTCCAACATCCATGTCCTGACGATGCACAAAGCCAAGGGGCTTGAATTCGATCTGGTTGTTCTGCCGGCGCTGGGCAACCGGGGCATCGGCTCGCGCAGCCAGGCAACGATGCTGGTGCATGAGCGCCCCGGCAATGAGCCCGCTCCGGTTGTGGACTGGGTCCTGACCGCGCCCGAGGCTGCAGCCATTGAGGCCGAACCCCCACTGGCGGCCCTGCAGACCGAAAATCTCCGCAGCCGGATGCAGGAGGAACTGCGTCTGCTCTATGTCGCCATGACGCGCGCCCGGCGGGCGTTGCATCTGATTACCATAGCTCCGGGCGAAAAAAGCACGACGCTGCGTCTCGACGACCTAGTTCAAAATGCGTTGGCGCCAAGGGCCGCGCCGGATGCGGCACATCCGGTTTGGGAAGATGGCGACCCCCACTGGTGGGCGGCCTGCGCCCCGCCATCATCCATCCCCCGGGTTTCTGGACCGGCATTCGCCGATCTGCCGCAAGCTCCCGTTGAACAACCACCTCCCGCGCGTATCGCCTCGCAGGAAGCGGCCGCCGGTCACCTCCCGACCGGCCGGGATTTCCGCCCAGAGGGAGCTGAAGCGCGCGACCTGGGCACCCGCATCCATGCCCTGTTTGAACAAATCGAATGGCTCGCTCCCGGGGCAATCCCGGAATTTCCGGATGCCGCACCCGCGGATGCGCGGCTGGTTGCCGACGCCTTGAAGAATCCAGCCGTTCATGCCCTTTTTGAAAAGCCGTCCGCACCGGTCGAACTGCTGCGTGAACAGGCCTTCGAAGCCATGCTGGACGGCCAGTGGCTGTCGGGCAAGATCGACCGCCTGATGCTGGAGCGGGCGCCGGCCGGCAACGTCATTCGCGCCCGCGTTTACGATTTTAAAACTGATCGGATTCCGACCCCCGATCGTCATCGGCCCCAGATGGAAGATTATCGCCGCGCGGTCGCCGCGCTTTACGGGCTGCCGCCCGCGCAGGTGGCCGGCACGTTGCTCTTCATCCGCGCGGGACAGATCAGCGAACTCTAATCCCGGGCCGGCGGCTGGCCGGCGCGTTCCGGCGATGGGCGCGGATCAGGGCAACCGCTGGGCTTCGTAGGGCAAGGCCACCGGTGGCGGCGGCGGTTGCGGCGGCACCATCTTGCCGCCGCCGGGAGCACCCGCCACGGATTGCATGGCCAGATTATAGGCATTCCCGAAGTCGCTGCCGGCATCCACGTCGGCCACCTCGATGATCGCCTGCTGAATGGCGGAAAGCAGGGCCGGACTCATGCTGGCCGTTGGGCTGGCCGCGATGAACTTGCCCAGGGATATCGCCAATGGCGGCCATTGATCCTTGGGCACCGCCATGAACAGGTAGCCAACCAGGGAAAACACCCGGTCGTCGCGCACCTGGGGTTTTAGATCCAATTTCACGATCTGGATAATGACATCCTTGACCGTTTCCGCAGCCTGGTCGATCGATGCATCCTTGAGCAAATCCACCACCAGCGAGGGATCCTTCGCCGCGGCCTGCAACTGCTCCCGGGTCGGCTTCTCAAAGGCCCCGAATGCGTTCGTCGCGGCAACCAAACCGAGTAGCATTGTCCACCGAATCATTGCATTCATGACGTCCGCTCCTAGTAACGGATGGTTGCCCCGAGAATGAAGCGCCGGTCTACATATTCCACAATCTCGAAGTTGGAGTTCACTTCGTCGTAGGTCGCCTCCAGATAAAGGCGGAGAAATTCGCCGGGCGCCAGGTAATCGATCCGGGCATGTCCTTCCAGGCGCTTGTCATGACGGTCTTGCGTGACCTCGTTCATCGTCACGGGATCAATGTAATCGTCCTCGCGGTAAATGCCGCGTACGGAGAAGGTCGTGCTCGGCTTCCAGCGGTAACCCAGCCCTGCCCACCCGCTGAGGTATTCCATGGCATTGCCGACATAGAACGAGGAAAACTGCGTGCCATTGTAACCGCCGCAACGGAACGTCAGTTTTTCCGTAATGAACCAGTCGGCGGAAGCGTTGAAATTGAATGACCAGATTGGATCATCCTCGATCTCCGGCGGACGCTGATACCGTTCCAGACCGGCCCCGGCGTGATACACCAGCTTGGCGGCGCCTTGCGTTTTCAGCCCCAAACGGAGCGTGGTCAATTCCGCCGGGCTGTCCGTCTCTTCCTGATATTGCAACCCCTCCCGGAGGGTTAAAAACACGTCGGTTTTGTCCGTCAGCCCCAACGACCCGTCCAATTGCCAGATGTGGCCGTTCAGATCCAAGCCCTGGGGCACATAAAGATATTGCTTCCCGACCAGCCGGGATGCCGTGGCGTTGGGATAAAAAGTTCCAGAATAACGATAGGACAACGCCAATTCCAGCTTGTCCGACACCCGGCGGGAAATGGATGCGCCCAGTTGGTGAAGCTCCCGCTCCAGATCCAAGGCGTTGCTATCTTCGACCATTTCCCCGGCCAGTTGCGAAGATTCGATGTCGGACGCGTGACGGTCATTGTCATCCAGAAAACGGTAACTTTGGATCAACTCGATCAAGGACTTGCGCCCGTTTCCATACCGCAGGGTAAGGTGGTCGCCATAGGTGTCAAAATCGCGGTTGGACTCCGATTCATATCGCCGGTCGGAATAAAACACGTCGCCGTTCAGCGTTAACAGGTTGGTTTCCGAAGAGGAACTGATGCGCAGCCCCAATTCGGGCTCGAAATAGAAATCCTCAATCGCGTTATATCGGTCCTTGTAAACGTTGGAATCATCCGTCAGGCTTAAATCCAGATAGGGACTGAGCAACCAAGAGCCAATATCGATCCCATCGCCGGGCCCCGCCCAGGCAGAAAGGGGCAGGCTGAAAATGGCCATGACCATCAACCTGCGAACAAACTTCACACTCGGTCGCATGCCCAGTATTTGATCTCTCCGCCGGTTATCTGTCAACCGATGATATGTTAAAATTGCAACATTATGTTGCCCAGGCAGTTCGGGAATGCAAGGCAAACAACCCGGGGTACGCTTTCCCGGTCCTGAGCAGTTCTGTATGCGTTCCGCTCTCAACCAGTTGTCCATCCGCCAGAACGACAATCCGGTCGGCCGCTTGAACTGTGGTCAAGCGATGGCTCACAATGACTACGGTCCGTCCTTGGGACCCAGTTATAACGGATTCCAGAAGTTCACGTTCGGCCTTGGGATCCAAAGAACTGGTTGGTTCGTCCAGCATCAGGACCGGCGCATCCCGCAAAAAGGCGCGCGCCAATGCAATCCGCTGCCATTGCCCCTCGCTCAATTCCTGTCCCCCTGCGAAAAGCCGGCCCAGCGGAGTGGCATAGGCGCGGGGTAAGCGCTGGACCAATTCCGCCGCCCCCGCGGCAGCGGCGGCGGCACGGATCCGCTCATCGTTGTCGGGCACCGCAAGATCCCCCATCCGGATATTCTCTGCCACCGACATCTGGTAGCGCACGAAATCCTGGAACAGAACACTGAACAAGCGGCGCCAGTGCGGCACATCGAATTCCCGGATATCCACGCCATCCAGCAGAATCCGGCCGGCAGTGGGGTCATACAACCGGCAAAGCAACTTAACCAAGGTCGTCTTGCCGGAACCGTTTTCGCCAACGAGGGCGAGATGTTCGCCCGCGCGGATTTCCAGGTTGAGATCCCGCAGCACATCCTGGTTGGTGCCAGGATAACGGAAGGTGACGTGTTCCAGGCGCAGCCCCTGCTCGATCCGGCGCGGCATGGCCCGGGGCTTTTCCGGAGAGCGGACGCGCTCGGGAAGCGCCAGAAAAGTGTAGAAATGGTCGATAAACAATGAGTCTTCGTACAAAGCCGCCAGACTGCCCAAAACGGCGCTGAATGCGCCCCGGCCTTTTTGAAATCCGCCATATAGCAACGCCAGGTCGCCCAGGGTCATGGCTGCCCCCCGCATGCGCAAATAGATGATTCCCATCCCGCCCAGGATCAGGATGGCAGACAAGGCATTGGCCAGCACTTCTGCGCCGACCCGCCGCTGGATCAAGGCCAGCCGGCTCCGTCGCAGCTGCTGCCGGATCCGGCCGAAACGGCGGCGCAATTCCTCCGCCGTGCCCAGCAGCCGGATCTCCTTGGCAAAGGGGAACGTGGTCAGAAGAAGATGCAGGTAGCCGGCCTGCCGTTCGGACGGACTTTGCGCAATCCGCCAGGCATGCCAGCGCCGCGAATTCCAAACCCTGACCGCCGCGCCGGGCAAGGCGGCCACCAGCAGCAACGGCAGCAAGACGCCCTGAAAGATTAACAGAACCCCGGCGACAGAGCCAAGGATCAGGGCGCCACTTGCCAGCTGGGTCAGGTTTTGCACGATGCTCACAGGTCGGGAGCCGGCTTCCGACTGGGCCAATTTCAACTGATCGTGATAGGCCGATGTTTCATAATAGGCCAGATCAACCTGGGCCGACTTCTGCTGCAGGGCATCCTGGACATGATCGCTCACCGCTTCCGCCTGGGCATCCACCACCAGGCTCGAAAGTGCCCGGAAAATCCAGCCGACCACGGCGACGCCGGCCACCCACGGCAACAGTCGCAGCACGGGTTGCACCCCGCCCCCCGGTTGCGTCATGAAGGAACCAATGGCATTGACCAGCTGCCGGGTGAGATACAATGTCGCAACCGGCAGCACTCCCTGCACCGCCACGGCCACGGCCTGCAACGCGGTCCATCCGCGCGCACTGGCCCATACCAGGCTTACGGCCCGGACCAGATACCGCACCCGTTGAGCAGCTTTACTCATGGCCATTCATACCATCCGGCGCTGCGGCTGCCTTCGCCGGCCGGGCCAACCGCTGCTCCCGGCCGCCGCCCACGATGGCATGCCAGGCCAAACGAAGCGGTCGGAGCACGAAATACAGGCCGCGGAAGACACCCGGCACCGGCCACATCGACAATTCTAACGCCCCGGGGATGAAGAGCAACCGATATGCATACCGCCATTTGTCTCGTCTGCGCTCGAGGGCTTGCCAAACAAACCAGCATTGCCGGACAACGATGGCATGCCGCGGCTTCAATTCCAGCAACCGCCGGGCCGCCGTGCGGATCAAGCGTTGCGCCACTGCATCCTGCTCCAAGGCCCGGAAAAATACGTCCGGCAGGGAGATCCCCAACAGGGTTCTGGCCAGGCCGGCGCCGACCAGCACGGCGCGCTTAAACCCGTGCCGGGCACATTGCGACAACCAGTCGGGCCAATTCCGATCGCTATACCGGGTCAGGATCATCCCCACATCGGCCACCGAGGAGAGTTTTACCCAGAGTTCATTGGCACCGTCCAGACATACGGCCAGCAACATGGATTCCGGCCCCGGCACCTGCAGTTCCCGGCCATGGCCCAAGGACAGAGAAAGCCGGTCCGCTTCCAGCAAGGCCACGTCGCCCGGGCGGGAGAAAGTGTGGGAAATCACCACGCTTTTCAGGTCCAGCGGGGCATAACCCCGCTTCTGCATGGACCAGTTCTGATGGGTTTTCAAATATTGCCGCCGGTCAACCGTGATGGCCAATTCGCGCAGGGCAAACCCCTCTTGCTCCAGAAGATCCACCGCCGCCAGCATGTTTTCCTGCCGGACAACAAGATCAAGATCTTCGAATTGGCGGGCCGCGACATCGCCATACGCCAGCAAGGCCAAAGCCGGCCCCTTGATTGGCAGCCCTGCAATCCCGCTCTTTCCCAGCGTTTGCTGCAGATGATGCAACAAACCCAAGGCCTGAAGGTTGTAGGCCGTGATGGTCCGGCAACAGGCCCGCAAACGCCCCCGCCACGCCTCCGGAATCGGAGTCCCGGCTTCAGCCGCCGCCTGCAATGCGCGATAGAGGTGCGGAACAACATGGTGGTTGGTCGCCAAGGACGTCAACCGGTCGCCATCAACCGGACGTTCAGAAAAAGGCCACGATTTCACACGAAATCCGGCGGCCGGCGCCAGGCAGGCGCACAGAAACGCCATTTCATTCTTACCTTCGTCATTCCGGGGCGGATTCATCATGGACCGTCCGGCGGTTGCAGAACCAGGTCATAGGGCTTGCGGCACTCCCATTTGCATTCCCGGGGAAACCAGCGCGCAATCGTCCGGCCGTGGTGAATGTATTTGGTAATCTCCCCGCCCCCGGGAATGCAAAACCGGGCCGCCGTGATTCGCGGTGCCCAGCACCACCGCAGGCAGCGGCTGCGCACCAGCAGGGCGTACGGACCGGCCCACATGCGGCCAAGCTGATATCGCAGCCACAATCCGACTCTCCGAATGCGGGCGCGCCGCAGGCCCAGGGCCCCGCCGGACACCGGCATCCGGCGGCCAAGATGCTCGCGTTCCACAACGAGGCCCATCAGGTTTTCCGGAGTCAACCGGTCGGTGTCCGCGCCCCAGTTGCCATCCCCCCGGGTGATCAAACCGGAACCGTCCCGACCCACGATGCGGTGAACCACCGTCCGTCCGGCGAGTTTGCACAGGACCACGTCGCCCGGGACTAATTCATCGAAAGCAACCGGCACAACCTGTACGCAGTCGCCCGCGGCCAATGTTCCGGCCATGCTAGCCCCGCGGCATGGCGAGGAAAGGCCGCTAAGTCGGAATGAAACCGGAACCGTCATTTCCATGTATCCTGCCGCATCCGGTCTGGGAGTGTGTCCAGGCGCATGACCACCAGTCGGGCCGGGCCACTCCGGAAAGCAACCCGGCTCAGTTCAGCGGGGTTTCGGAATCGGGTTGGGTCGTCTCGGGGATGCTTTCCGGTATCGTGGGCAAGGTTTCCTCCGGCACACTTTCCTCGACCGGCGTTTCCGGCTGGATTTCCGTGCTGTAGGATCTCGTCGACACTCCATATCCCGAACCGGCAAGGCAATATACCTTGGCTGAAAATCCCGTCGGCCAGCAGAACGTACCGGCCCCTGAACCCGTCCGGCAATCGTTGTCGGCGCTGGCTCCGCTGGGGTTGCACACCGGCACGGATGAATTGTTCATTCCGGCCGGGCAATCCGCCGCGCCATCGCCCACGCTGCAGGTGTCGCCAAGAATGGGAGCCACGCGCCCCATGTCGATACTGACTGGCTTTTCATACTTGAGTCGCTTTTTTTCCTGCATGGCGCGCTCCTCCCTCATTGCAACCTTCTTACCACCAACCGCACCCTGAAGCAACTGCTCGTTTGCGGCCGCAACGGCCCTTTATTCCTCAGGACGGATTTCCATAATCCGCGGGGCCGGTCCTGCCTGCCCGTTGGCCGTGACAAACAACCAGAGATAATTGAATTCGACCGGAAGCCCATCTGCAACTTCCGGTAGTTCCTCCCAGTTGTTTCCATCCATGCTGAACAAGCCCCGGATCTGGACGGACGCATCTGCTTCCAATTCCACCACCAGGTTGGTCATGGCCACGGTTGTGTTGTAGCCGATGGCAATCCAGCCTCCGGTTCCCGGTTTTCCTGCCCAGCCCGTGTTCGGATCCCCATCCACCACCACCCAGCCATTGGTATGTTCCGGTCCGGCATCTTCGCTGGTGACCACCGTCACCGGATACGGCGGGACATCCTGAACCCGGGCGCTGTCCGGGCCGGCTGTTTTCGATTTCACGCTGGCCACACGGAGGCCGGCATCCGCGCCATATACTTCAAGTTCGGAGATCAACACGCATTGGTTCACGGAGTTGGACAGTCCGGTGAACCGCACGTAGCGCATCCCGAGATTCGCCACCGGCCAATCGTCCCAGCCGTGATGGTCATCCTGGCTTGCATCGGCCAGCGTCCGCCAGTTGAGCCCGTCCACCGATGACTCAATCCGGTAACGATGCACGCGATACACCCAGTCCCAGTTCAACAAGCGGATGCGGGATACCGTTGCGGTGGTCTTCAAATCCAGCGTGATGGTTCCGGGCAGCGCCAGGTTCGTCCAGACCGTCCAGCCGTAATTCGTGCTGGCGGCGTGCACGCCGTCAATCAACGCGGCCGCCTGGCTGGCCCGGGTTCCTTTCACAACCGCGCCATTGGCAGCCAGGGCCAGGTTCACGCCGATGTCGTCATCCAGGACCGTGGCCGTCACTTGCCGGGCGGCATATCCTGGGGCGGAGATCCGGATGGTCGCCAGTTCATCGGTGCGGTTGGTGTCCTCGGCCGCGGCCAAGGTCACCGCCTGCCATTCGCTCCAGTTCTGGGCGGTGAACTTCAGGACCGCGCCCCCCTGGACCTGCACGCCACTCGCCGCAGAATCCACGCTGATCCCGAACGAGACCGGCGCAGACGGCGCACTGTCCATGCGCATGAAAAACCGGCCTTCGCCGCCCTCCCGGACATTCACGGCCGTCTGGGAGAATACGGGCAGCGCGCCATAGACTTCCAATTCGGAAATCACCACGCACTGGTTGGCCGAATTCGAAAGCCCCGTGAACTTGACATACCGTGCCAACCGTTCCGGCGCGGGCCATTCCTCCCAACCGTGGTGGCCATCCGCACTGGCATCCGCCCACATCGTCCAATCGGTTCCGTTGGGCGACGTTTCGATCTGATACCGGTTGACGCGATAGACCCAGTCCCAGTTCAGCAGCCGGATCCGTGAAACCGTTGTTGTGTCCTTCAGGTCGATGGTAAGAGTCCCGGGCTGGGCCAGATTCGTCCAGACGGTCCACCCGTAGTTGGTGCTGACATTATAGATGCCGTCGATCAACGCCCCGGCCTGGCTGGCGCGCAGGCCCTTGGCCGTGGCGCCAGATGCCGCCAGGGCGAAATTGCGGCCGTCATCATCATCCAAGGCCACCGCCGAAACGATGCGATCCGCGTAGCCGGTTGCTGAAATCCGGAAAACCGCGGTTTCGCCGACCCGGTTCTCGTCTTCAGCTGCGGCAAGGGTCACCCCCTGCCATTCACTCCAATTGGCTGGAGTAAAGGTCAAGGCCGCACCGCTCTGCAGGCTGATGCCGGCATCCCCGGATTGGAGGGTGACATGGAAGACCACCGGACTGACCGGGGCCTGATCCAGATGCAGGAAGAAGCGGCCGGCACTTCCTTCCCGGATTTTGACGACATCCTTGGACAGGACCGGTTGCGGCAGGACTGCGGCCGCATCCGGACGGATCCCATAAATCTCCAGTTCTGAAATGACGACGCATTGGTTGACTGAATTCGACAGACCGGTAAACCGGAGATAACGGACCGGGGTCTGGCCCACCGGCCATTCATCCCAACCTTGGTGATCCTCTCCGCTTGCATCCGCCACCGGGAACCAGGTGTTCCCATCCACGGAGCCATCCAGTCGGTATCGGTGAACCCGGTAGACCCAATCCCAGTTGAGGATGCGCACCCGGGATACGGTTGCCGTGGTCTTCAGGTCCAGCGTGGCGGTTCCCGGGACCGCCGGATTGGTCCAAACCGTCCACCCGTAGTTGGTGCTGGACAGGTGGTTCCCATCGATCATTTGCGCCAGTTGGTTCGCGCCCGTACCCTTGATTGCGGTTCCGCTGGAGGCCAGTGCGAGATTGCTGCCAAGGTCGTCGTCCATGGCCACGGCATCCACCAGCCAGGATTCGCCACCCGTCACGGCCAATTGGATCACCGCGGTTTCACTGATCCCGTTGCTGTCATCAGCGGCCGCCAGGGTCACCGGCTGCCACACATTCCAATCGGCCGGCGTGAAGGTCCGGGTCGCCCCGCTGCGCACGACAATTCCCGCGCTGCCGGCGCTCCGGGAAACCGCAACCACCGTATTGGACTTCGGCGCGCTGGCCAAGCGCACGAACAAGCGCCCTTCTCCAGCTTCGCGCACCAGCACGGTGCCCTTGCTGAGCTCCAGCCGCGGCGGCGGATATGCCACGCGGATGATCTGCGGCACCGTTGGGGCGGCATTCCAATTGGCATCCCCCGCCTGACGGGCCTGGACCTCCACCTCGCCTTCGCCGGTCAACCGCAGGACGGTTCCGGAACTGTCCAGCGTGGCAGGACCGCGGATCAATTCAAATTTCACGGGCAGGCCGCTGGAAGCCGTAGCGGACAGGGCCAGCACCTCGCCGGGCGCTGCATTGCCGATATCCGCAACCTGGATGGTCTGATTTCCCTTGCTGATGACAAGCCAGCCGGAATCCGAACCTTGCCAGTTCGGATCGCTGACCGTCCCGCGCACTTCATAGCGCCCGGCCGAGACCGGCGCAGCGGCAGCGCCATTGTAGGTGAAATCAACGGCCAACTCCATCGGCTGCGTCATCGCCGTGGCAGGCCTGGGTTGCCCGTCATACGTTTGCTCCAGACTGCCCAGGACAACTTCCGCGTTCGCGCGCAAGATGTCCATGCGCGCGGTAACCGCCCCCTGGTAATTGGAATCCACCACTTGAGCCGTAACCACATGGACACCCGCAGCCGCCGGAGGAGTCGCCAGTCCATCGTAGCGGATTTCCACGGCCAGTCCGGCCGGTTGGGTGCTCACCGCAACGGTCTTGGCGTTCCCATCATAGGTTTGCACCAGACCCGCCAGATTTACGGACGCCGGGGCTTTGGCAACCTCCAGCACGCCGCTGGCGGCACCCGCATAATTGGCATCCGCGATCGTGGCCGTCACGCCATAGGTGCCGGCGGCCACGGGCGCATCCCCGGCGCCATCGTAAGCCAGCCATACGGACAGGCCATCCGGCACAGTTGTTGCAGTCACGGTCCGCGGACCGCCCGCATAGATCTGGGAAAGGTTGTGCAGGGTTATCGATGCGGCGGCCTTGGCCACGACCAGCGTGCCGACCGTTGTCGCTTCGTAGGACGCCGTTGCCACAGTTGCGGTCACGGCGTACGTGCCCGCCGCAACCGGCGGCAAGGAGCTGCCATTGTAGGTCAGCCGCACCGCCAGACCCGCGGGAACCGTTGTCGCGGTGACGGCATGCGGGTTTCCATCAAAGACCTGCGTCATCTCGGCAAGCGTGATCCGGGCCGCAGTCGGCTGGCTGTTCGTGACATCGTTGCCGGCCACGCGCAGGGCGGGATCGCCCAGGAGATTGTAGACCGCGAAGGTATCCTTGGAGAACACATCCTCTGCCTGTGAACGGCGCGCCTTCAGGAACGCCGGGCCCAGGCGGCCTTCGCCTTCTTTCAAGATGGCGCGATAGAATGCTTCGCCAAGTTCCGTGGCCGGGGCGTTCCGGGAAAGTCCCGACGGGCCCAGAACCGCGACTGCGCCGCCACCTGCCTGGCGCAGCAGCAATTCACCCAGGCTGTCCGTTGCCGGAACTTCATACCGCGCGGCAAGGCAGGTCAAGGTCATCACGATCGGCGGTCGGTCGGCGTTGGCCATTGCGCTGATATTGGTCGCGGTCAGGAGGTTCTGCGTACCGAGGTTTTTCATCCCGCCATGGCCGGTATAATGAATGAAGCCGGCACCCTGCTGGAACCAGCGCAGGAAATTCGTCCGGGCCGGGCCCACGGCCATTCGATCCAGATCGATGCGTTCCGGCACCGAATACGGGGTTGAAACCAGTGCCGCCAGCCGGTCGTTGGCCGCGGAGAAACTGCCGATGGAGTCCGCCTTGTCGGCCGCCATCAAAATCTCGTTTTGCCAGGGTGCCCCAAAACCCTGCTCGTAGATTTCAATCTTGTTGATCATGGCCAGCAATTCGCTGCTGGACCGGGCCGGCAGCCGACCGATGGCCAGGTCTGGGCGGGTATCACCGCCGGTATCCGCCAGCAAGCCATCCGACGCACATACACCCGACGGCGTCTGGACCAGCATGGGCGGCAGCAGATTCGGTTCGTCCGCCAAGATGCCGCGATAGTCGTAATTGCCATTGCCGGCGAGAACCACCATGGCCGGCGATTGCTCCCAATTCATCATGGCATACCGCAGCAACGCCGGAACGGCTGCCGGAGTGCGGAACCCATCCGCAAGCAGATCGCACGCGTCTTCGAATACCGCCACGGCGGAGCGCAGCCCCTGCGCGGAACGATAATCGGCCAGGGCCTGGGCGGTTTCGGCCAGCTCCCGCGGGGCAATCACCAGATAATCCAACCGGTTGGTCGCCGCCAGGAACCAGGCATCGGCCGCCGCCGGTTCGGGATTCAACTCGGGAATCGCATCCGTTTCGATCACGGCGAACCGTTCATTTCCAGATGCAGTGGACCAGGCCTTGGCGGGAATCGTGCCGTTTTCATCGGCAATCCAGGTCGGCTGGCCGGATTCGTCCAGGGCCAAGGCCCAGGGATCCGCAAACGCGGCCGCAGAAACCGCGGCAGCGCCCCCGGCCCGGAAATCAGCCGTCTCCGAACGCGGGGCCAGTGACCGGTTGAAGTCCGCCTCGATCCAGTCCACCACGAAAAAGCTTTCGCTCCGTCCAGGCTGCAAAACACCTTCCACGGTGAGCGTGTTCGCCCCGTCGCGGACCAGCGCGGCCGGAATGGTCATCTCGGCCTCGGCGGCATCCTGGCCGTCAAAGGCGATGGACCCGGTTTCGGTGCCATTGAATCCGAATTTGGCCAGGTGGTCGGGAGTGTTGGTCGAGCTCGACCAGCCCATCAACCGGACCTTCAGTTTCAAGTCTCCGCCGGCATAGCCGGACAGATCGAGCGGGAAACTTTGCACCGAAATATCGCCGAAGCCGCTGACCACCCCGGCCCAGAAATAGAAATCCTCCGGCATCTGCGTCATGCTGAACAGGAACAGGTCCTCTTCGAAGTGCAGCGCCACGGGGAACACGGTGGCGCCCCCCGTCGCTTGCGGTTCACGGCGGGGCATGGCCAGTCCGGCACCCGCCGAGATTAAATACACGTTGTCATGCACGTACCAGTCGGCCGCCGGGGCGGACCCGTGGAACACCAGCCGGCTGCGCGGTTCATCATACCGCACGGGTACCGGGACGCCCCGCAGCGTGATCCGCAGCGATCCGGCCTTCGCCAGGGCCCGGACGTCCGCCAGGGTGCGGCCGAATCCATCGGCAACGGCCGGGAGCGCCACGCTGTAAATCCCGTCCTTCTGGACATGCACCTTCAATACGGAGGATGGCGTGGTTGCGCCAACGGCGGCGGCCTGCGGGGCCCGCGCCTGCACCGCCCGTCCCGCCGTCCGAACGGCCTTGGTCGCCGGGGCCGCCTGGACAAACCGGATCTCGTGCATGCCCAGGTCGCGGGTTTCGCCCGTCAACTCCACTTCTTCCAGCCGATATGTCCCGATCCCGTTTTCCTCGGCCGCGGATTCCGCCAGGCTGTAAACCGCGCCGTTTTCCTGGAAGGCCGACGGCTGCAGCAGCGTGTTCAGCCGCGTTTCGGCCCCGGTCCGGGGAGCCACGCGGTAGACAAAGAAACCGGCCGTGCCGTATTCCGACTCTGTGCGCCAGGCCACCCGGCCTTGGCCGTTCGCCCACTCGCCCCAGACCGCCCCCAGTTCGGAACGCGTGGAGCCGCGCGTCGTGATGCCCAGATCCACGGCCAGGGTGGTCTGGCCGGGAGCGACGGAAACCGCCGTGGTCCAGGCATAATCCCCGGTCCGGCCGCTGATGGCATCACTGTCGGTTTCATCATCGCCGCTCGCGTTGTAGGCGCTGATGGTTTCATTCGTGCTGACGGAGGTCAGGTCGAACCGGAGCACATATTGCCGGGCCGGCATCTGCGCGAACAGATAGCGGCCGTCCTGGGCCGTGGTGGTTTCCGCCACGATGTTGCCGTTGGTATCCAGCAGGGCGACGGGAATGCCGGAAATATTGTTGGTCTCGCTGGCATTCTGGATGCCATCGCGGTTTTCATCGAACCAGACCCGGTCGCCGATGTTGATCGGCGGCGCATATCCGAAATCCGCAGACGGGAAAAACTGGTCCAGATTCGTGAGCGTCACGGCCGCCTGGTGCGGCGTGCCGATCCCGTCGAAGTCATACGTCGGCGTCACGTTGGCCGGCAGGGTATTGGTGTCGACCCGCACGGAATAGGTGCCAGTCACCAGTCCGCCGATCCCGTATGCGCCGTCGCTTCCGGTGGTTGCCGCCGGTTCATTGGTTTGATAGACCCCGTCGCTGTTGAGATCCAGGAACACGCGGACGCCGGGAATCGGCAGTTCGCCGGCATCCTGAACGCCATCGTCGTCGACATCGTACCAGACATAATCACCGAGGCCGGCCAGGTGCCAGAGGTAATCTTCGACTTCCCCATTGTCCGCCGTGCCGTTGAAGGACAATTCCGGGAACAGGGGCTTTTCGGGATACAGCCGGTAGCGCGCATACAGCGGCGTTGAACTGGTTGTGGAAAAGGCACCGGCCGGCACTGCAAAGGTGTTCGTATAGACCCCCGCTCCGTTTCCGCCGGTGTTCGAGACGGCGAGACTGCACACCATTTCGCTGGCGTCGGCGAAATCGCCGTCGTGGTTGAAATCGATGTAGCCCACTAGCCAGCCGCTGCCGGCCCCCACGGTCACCCGCACGGAGCCGCCGTTGCTGCCCGTGCGCCAGAGCGAATTGGTGACCTGGAAAACGCCGTTTTCATCGTCGGAGCCGGCCAGGTCGTCGCCATCCGCGCCCGTGGAAGGCGCGCCGTTGTTCTCCGTATCCACGCCCGCCCCCAGATACAGGTTGGCCACGGCCGGGACCAGATGCCGGGCCCCGTCCGGCGCCAGCGTGCCGTAGGTTTCCGGCAGGTCGCCGTAATCATAGGACCTGGTGGAACGATAGGCGAAATCCATGCCGGTGATGTTCGCGGCAATGTTGATGGCCAGCCGCGCCGAGACCGCATCGCCCAGCGAATTGGTCGTGGCATACACCGTCACCCCCGCGATGGAGCCGTTGGTGGTGGTCAGCTTCAGGTAGTCCTCGGGCGCGAAGCTCGTCACGACATACTTGTCGTTGCCGTCCCCGTTGGGCAGCCCGGTGAAGGCGTAATCGCCGTTCGTAGCGGTGGTGGTGCTGGAAATCTGCCGGTATTCGCCGGCTTCGATCACGCTGTCGCCATCGTCGTTCCAAAGATACAGGTAGACCGCCACGCCGGCATAGGGATATTCGCCCGCCGCCACGCCGTGGGCGTTCGTGCCGTTCAGCACCCCGTCGTACGGCGCCAGGTCGAGCCCGATCGTGCCGCTCAGGCTGTTGTTGCCCGCATAGCGGTAGCCGAAATCGACGTTCAAGCTGCAACCGGTGCACGGGAACCCGCCGATGGAAACCACGGTCCCGCCCGACATCACGATGTTCGTCGTGTAGTTGTCAAACGTCCCGTCGGCGGTCCAGGTATTGGTGAGGCCGGCCGGGAAATCCGTGTCATTGGTCGCCACCCGCACGCCGTAGGTGGCATCCGGCAGGCCGCTGAACAGATAGTAGCCGTCCGCATCGGTCACGTTGGTGGCCACGGCCGTGCCGTTGGAATACAGCACCACGGAGATGTAGGGCAGACCGAGTTCATTGGTGTCGCGCACGCCGTTGTTGTTCGTGTCGATCCACAGCGTGTCGCCAATGACGCCGTTCGCGGCATAGCCGAAATCGGCGCCCATGAAATTCTGGCCCGCGGCCAGGTACAGCCCATACTGGTTGTCGCAGGGAATGGTGTTTTCCGGATCACTGCAGGCCAGGCCGTCGGAGTTGGGGTCGGCCGTCTGTTCCGTGCCCAGCAACGGACCGCTGGCGGTCACGACCCGGACCGCGTAGTTGCCCGGGAGCAGGCCATCGAACAGGTACAGGCCGTTCGTGTCCGTCGTGTCGCTGGCCAGCAGCGTTTCACCGGTGTCATAGATGCGGTTGCCGTTGGCATCGTTGTACAGCTGCACGGTCACGCCCGGCACCCCGTCTTCGTTGTAGTCCTGGGTGCCGTTGCGGTTCGCGTCCCAGAAGACCGTGTCGCCGATCGCGCCATAGGGCGCGAATCCGAAATCGGCGTCCAGGTAGGTGCTGCCGCCGCTGATCGTCACGTTGCAGTTGGTCGCCGTGGTGGCGTGATAGACATGGCTGAAGGCGTCCACCGGCAGGTCGGTGTCCGCCGCATCCACGGTCACGCGGTATTTCCCGTCCGGCAGGCCGCTGAACAGATACGTCCCGTTGACGCTCGTATTGGTGCTGTGTAGCAGCAGATAGGTGCCATCGTTGTTGAGATCCGCATACAAGCTGACCAGGATGTTGGAAATGCCGGTCTCCTGCGGGCCGGCCTGGACGCCGTCGGAATTCAGGTCGCGCCAGACCGTGTCGCCGATCGCCCCGCTGCCGTAGGGCCAGAACCCGAAATCCTGGTCCATCCGGTCGGCGTTGATGATCGTCACGACGCTGCGGCCGTCTTTCGCGCCCCAGGGATCGGCGGTCACCAGGTAATCGGCGGGCAGGTCGGCATCGGTGCGGTCCACCACCACCAGGTAGGTATTCGTCGCGAACAGGTTGGTGAACGCGTAATAGCCGTTGGTGGTCGTGACGGTCGTGGCGATGTAGGCATCGGTGCCCGCATCCACCACGCCGTTGCTGTTGGCATCCTCGTACAGCCGGACCGTGACGTTCAGGATGCCCTCCTCCGTCGCCACCTCCTGCACGCCGTTGCTGTTCCAGTCGTAGAACAGCGTGTCGCCGATCCGGTAGGGCCCGGTCCGGAAATAGCTGTAGTCCACCCGCCCCACCCCGCCGCTCGGCACCGTCACCGCGGAATAGTTGGCGGTGTTGGTCCCGTCCGTGTCGAACGACAACCGCCACGTGCCGTTGCTCAGCATGCCCGTGTTGGTGGCGACCGACACGGTGTAGGTCCCGGTGTAGTTGCCGGTGAAGCGGAAGAAACCGTTGGTGTCGGTGTAGTTCGTCGCGATGGACGCCCCCGGACCGCAGGGGGACGGACTGGCGCACAGGTAGACCGTCACGTTGGTCAGCCAGTCCTCGCCGTCCTCGCGATAGGATTCCTGGCCGCGGTCATAGTCGTGCCAGATCGTGCCGATGATCGAACTCTGCACCTGATAGCCGAAGTCCGTCGTCAAGTGCAGGTTGTTCGTGCTGGCCGGCGCCGCGTAAATGTCGAGATAGACCGCATGCGTGTTGTCTTTGACGCCGTCTTCGTCGAAGGTGTTGGTCCCGGTGCCGCCCGGCAGCGTCGCCGTCACCACCCGCACCGTGTAGACCCCGGTGACCGGAATCGATTCGAACAGGTAGTAGCCGTTGGTCGACGTCCAGTTGGTGACCGGCGCCCCGGCGCCGTTGCCCAGGTCGATGCCCGCCGGCGGCGTGAGCGTCACCGCGACGTTGGCAATGCCCGTGTTGGTTTCGTTCTGGACCCCGTCGCCGTTGAGGTCCCGCCAGATGTAGTCGCCGACCGTGGCCGCCGGGTACTGCGTCACGATCACGCTGCTGGTCGCGTTGTTGGCGCGGGCCCCGCCCGTGAAGTAGGCATTGGTCACCCAGGTCGTGTTGGTCACCACCGTATTGGTGTTGTTCGGCGGTTCCAGCAGCTTGAACGTCACCGCCACCGTCGAGGTGCCCCCGGGATAGATCGGCCCCACGTTGTTCCAGAACAGCGTGCCCACGCTGTTGGTCGTCGAACTCGTCACCGGTGGCTGCGCGCCCAGGAACAGGAGCTTGGCGGGATCATAGCTGTCCGTCAGCGGCACGGGATTCAGGGTCGTGGTCGCGGTGGCCACGCCGGTGGTCCAGTTGCCGGTCACCTCGAAGCCGACGCAATCGATCCGGATGTCGCCGCCGGCGGCGCCGCCGGAGTTCTTGGCCGCCCCGAGGGTGATCGTGTAGTTCGTGGCGAAATCCGTCCAGGCCCAGGCGAAAGTGCCGGTCATCGGAATGACCATGGTGCCGGTGACGAGATTGGTGGCCCGGTAAATGGAGGTGAAGATGGTCGTCGCCGGCGATTTGCGGGCCACGGTCACGCGCAATTCGTCGTCGCCGCCCAATGGTGCAACCATGACGATGGGCATCGTCACCGCCACGTTGCTGACACTGCCGTTCTGCACCCCGACCGTGAAATTCGACAAGGTCAGCAGTTTCTCCGCGTTGTCGAAATGGTTGGTCGTGTAGATGCCGTCCGGCCCGACCGGCACGAAGCTGTTGGTATAGCTGTGCCATTCCGCATCCGTGGCCGTCCCCGCCTGCGCCCAGGCGGTGAACGAGGCCAGGGCGCCGCCGCCCGTGCCGTTGCCGGGCAGGTTGTTCGACACCGTCAGGTTGTAGCTGATGGTCTGGCCTTCGCGAATGGCGTTGGTGCTCGTGTGCGACTTCACCAGCGTCAAAGCCGGCGCAAAGCCGAAGTCCGCCGTCAGGTTGGTCACCGCGTTCACGTTGGTCTTGGCCACGTCGAGGCCGATCGTCCAGGTGGTGGGCGTGGTGGGGGTGTAGCCGAAGGGAATGTTGGAGTTGGTGGTTTCCACGGCCACGATGAAATAACCGTCGGGCAGGTTGGTGGCAGAGTAGATCCCGTTGGCCCCTGTGTTCACGGTGGTGAACAGGATATCCCCGCTGTCGACCGCGCCGTCGCTGTTCGCGTCGTAGTACACGCGCACGGCCACGCCGGTGATTCCGGCCTCCGCGCCCTCCGGCAACTGGTTGCCCAGATATCCGCCGCCCGCGCCGTCGTCGCGCCAGACCAGGTCGCCCAGGGTGTTGTTGCCCAGCAGCAGGGTCTGCGCGCCCGCCCACAGGAAGGGCGCCGTGTTGCCGAAGCTGAGGCCGGCCGTGTTGGTCACGACCGGACTGGCGTAGGGCCAGGGATTCTTAACCGTCACGCCAAAGCGCACGAGGCCCGCGGCCCCGGGCGCCAGCGGGTCGCTAAGCCACCACTGCACATCCGTCACATTGGTGGCCGGCGCCGGCTCGGTCAGGGACCACATCAGCCCGTGGTTGGTCGAATAGTAGACCGTGTAGCTGGACACCCCGGCCGGCAGGACGTTGCTCGGGGTGGCGCTGCCGGCCACGTACAGCGTGCCGGTGGGTATGGAATCCTGCACCACCAGCGGCAGGCCGAGATCCGGGCGGCCCAGGTTGGTTGAACCGGCATTCGTGTACCCCACCGTGTAGTAGAGGTTGCTGCCGGGCCGGGTCACCAGCTTGTCCACCGTCTTGGTCAGGCCCGCGCGGGTATTGGTGCTGACCAGCGTTTGGCCCGGCGCCCCGTAGTCGCCGTTGAACTTTTCGTTGTCGTAGCCCGACGCCACTTCCTGATAGGGCGTCAGCGTGCTCTGGCAGCCGGCCCCGACCGACATGAACTCGTATTGCACATAGCCGATCGCCCCCCGGTTGTTTTCAGGGATCTGCGTGAAATACAGCTGATCATCGGCCACGATGACCTGCTCGGTCCCGTCGTTGAGCTTGACGATCACCATCACCTTGTTGGCCACCATGCGAAAGCAGGACGGATCGAACACCCCCGGATCGCCGACGGGCTGGAGCCAGGCGTTGCGATCGGGCACCAGGTCGCCGTCGTTGTCGAACCCCGCGCCCACGTTGCCCAGGTCGTACCAGATGCCTTCCGTCACCAGGACGCCGCCGGGGGCGGTGCTGTAGCCCGTCGTGTTCGTCCACGTCGGCACGTACTGGTTCAGCAGATCCTGGTATTCATCCGGCACCTTGTTGGCGGTGTTGGGCCAGATCTTGTTGGCCATGGCGGAAATCTCGTTGCGCAGCGTCATGGTGCGCGAGTCGTTGGCCTGCAGTGGCGCGGCGCCATCCATTGCCGTGGCCCAGATGTCGTACTTCAGCCAAAGATCGTCGTCGGGTTTGACGCTGTCGCCCCAGACGGGGGTGCCATAGATGTCCAGCTGGGGATAATCCGCCAGCCAATACACGGCCACGCTTTCGCCGGGTTGGATCGTCCCCAGGTAGCGCGTGGCGTCGGTCGCGCCCATCCGTCCGCCATCATGGGTCAGCGCAAAGGCCCCGCCCGCCAGCGGGCCGGTCAATCCGGCCTGGGTGCGGCTGGGATACGTGCCCGGCGTGCCCGCCGTGTAATCCCCGATGTAGGCCCAGACATTCGTGAGGGCGTTGGTGCCGTCGTTGTAGAACTTGGCCCCGATGTAGGCGGATTCCGGCGCATAGCTCGAGGGGGTGCCCGCATTGGAATCCACCACGAGGTTGTACGCGGTGAGAATCTCGATGCGCAGGTCCCCGCTCGGGTTCGCCGCTTGCACGGCAGCCGGCAGCCCGAGCAAGCCCATGAGCAGGGCGCCCGGCAGCCAGCACCTGGATATCCAATTTTTATATCGTTTCACACCCATCTCCACACAAGGTGTCTTGCTTGTGATGTATTCGGTTCCGTTTATGAACCGGATAAGACAGTTAGGACTACGCTGATTATTTGTTAAATATGCTTTTCTATATCCTTAATGGCAAACGGTTGTTTGTTAAATTTAGATTAAAGCACAAGCCTTTTGGGCGGAATATATTATTAGAATTTTAATACGCTAAAACCGGATGATCCGGTCAAGAGCCCTTTTCGAGCATGAATTCGGGGGTCTGGACGCCCGCCCGGCTTGGTTGTTGCCGGGACGAGGTTTACACGACATGGAAAGGGCATCTGCCCGGATTCGTCGGGTACCGGCGGGGAGCCGTCGCTATGCCGCGCTGGCGGAAGTCAGGGTCTGTTCATTGCCGATTTTTTTCAGCATGAACCAGTGCATGGGCAGCCCCAGCAGGGCCTTGATCAGCCCCTTGCCCACGAAGAAGAGCAGGATGAATCCGATGCTCAACGACGCAATCACCAGTTTCTGCGCGCTGCGCGCGCCGAACCCCGACATGAAACCGGCGCAGACCGAGGTCACCAGCATGCCGCAGGTCAGGATGAAATTCACCACGGTGCCCGCAAGGCCGCCGCCCAGCAGCCCGCCGGCCGCCACCGCCCCGCCCGCCCCCAGCCAGCCGAGCGCAATGTTCAAGGTGCCCAGGAGCGTGGTCGCCAGCATCAGCGCCACCATCAGGTAGCCGCCGCAGAAGCACACCACCGCCGCCTTCGTCCGCTTGCGCGCCGGCTGCGACACCAGCAGCCGCCCGCCGTGCGCCATCAGGGCGCGCATCACGCCGTAGGCCCAGCGCATCTGCTGCCGGAACAAGTCGCGCGGCGTATGCGGGGTCTCGCAGGAGCAGGCCAAATCTTCCAGGAATTCGATCCGCCGACCCGTGGACATCACCCGCAGGGAATAATCCACATCCTCCGTCAGCGCGCCCACCGTCCAGCCGCCCTGCGCCACCAGCAGGTCCTTGCGCACCAGTTCCGCCGAGCCGCAGAACATGCCCGTCCGGGCCGCCCGCCGCAGCAGCGGCAGGATAACGACATGGATGACGTTGATGATGCCCGCGCCCATGAGGGTGCTGTAGTTCTGCCGCGCATTGGCCACGCGCCACGTCGCCTGCACGCCCGCCAGCCCGGGATCCCGCGCCGCCGGCGCGGCCAGCCGCCGCAGAAAGTCCGGCTCCGGCAGGAAGTCCGAGTCCAGGACCAGGAGGTAGTCGCCCGTCGTCCGCGCCAGCAGGTGGTTCAGGTTGCCCGGCTTGTAGCCGTGGTTGCTGCCCCGCCGGCTGACCTGCACCCGCGGATTGTCGCGGACAAAGGCATCGATCTCGCGGGAGATTTCGGGCCGGTTGCTGTCATCGCCGATCAGGATCTGGAGGCGGTCGGCGGGATAGTCGAAAGCCAGGCAGCAGCGCGCGCAGTTCAAGGCCGCAAGTTCATTGTAGGTCGGGATTTGGACCGTCACCCGCGGGCATTCGGCATCCGCCAGCCGGGGCAGGCCGGCCGGCCGGCGCCG
>CAZMOR010000135.1:0-1948 GCA_964567795.1 uncultured Verrucomicrobiota bacterium | reverse complement strand
GAATCATCACCGCTCCTTGCCTGCAGACGCGCGTCCGCGCCCATGTTCATACCCGAATCCCCGGCCCCTGTAAACGTTCGCATTGCCGCTTCCCGCCCCCTGCGCTATGCTTCGGGCGAATTTTCAGGAGATCCCGACCATGATCCATGCCGCTGCCATTGTCGAACCCGGTGCCCAGCTCGGTACCGATGTCCAGATCGGCCCCTTTGCCTACGTGGCCGCCACCGCCCGCCTGGGCGATGGCTGCGTCCTCGGCCCCCACGCCGTCGTCCTGGACCACACCACCCTCGGCGCGCGCTGCAAACTGCACGCCGGCGCCGTCATCGGCGACCTGCCCCAAGACCTGGCCTTCAAGAACGAACCCTCTTACGTCGTCATTGGCAATGATTGTATATTCCGCGAAGGCGTCACCATCAACCGCGGCACCAAGCCCGGGACGACCACCCGCCTCGGCAACAACATCTTCATGATGGCCAATGCGCACGTCGCCCACAACTGCGAGGTCGGTGACCGCGTCATCATGGCGAACGCCGTGCTGCTGGCCGGCTATGTCATCGTTGGCGAGCGCTGTTTCTTCGGCGGCGGCTGCGCCGTGCACCAGTTCTGCCACATCGGGCGTTTCGCCATGGTGGGCGGCATCTCCACCATCACCAAGGATCTCCCGCCCTACTGCATCACGCCGAACTGCGCCAACAGCCTGATCAGCGGCCTCAACGTCGTCGGCCTGCGCCGCGCCGGCTTCACCGCCGAACAGCGCCTGCACATCCAGCACGCCTTCAACACCATCTACCGCTCCGGCCTTAACGCCACCCAGGCACAGGCGCGCCTGCGCAGCGAAACGGACAATCCCTACGCCGCCGAATTCGCCGACTTCCTTGAAACCGCCCGGCGCGGAATCTGCCGGGCCTCCTTCGACAACTCCGGAAACTTCCCGGATGAGTGAGGTGCCCTCCATCCTGACCGCCCTCGGCGGCTTCCCCGACTATGAATTGATCGACTCGGGCCGCCGCTGCAAACTCGAGCGCTTCGGCCCCGTCACCGTCATCCGCGGCGAACCCAAGGCGTGGTGGGAACCGGCCCTGCCGCCGGAACAGTGGGACCGCGCCCAGGCCGTCCACGACGAAGACGCCGGCTGGGAACTCCGGCCCGGCTGCCCCCGCGAATGGGAGCTGCGCTTTGAAAACCTGACTTTCATCGCCCGCATTTCCGACACCAGCAAGCATCTCGGCGTCTTTCCCGAGCAGTCCCCGCACTGGCGCGCCATCCAGCAGGCCGCCGCGCCGGACGCGCGCCTGCTCAATCTCTTCGGCTACACCGGCGCGGCCACGCTCGTCGCCGCCGCCGCCGGCTGGCAGCCGACCCAGGTCGACGCCTCCAAGCCCGCCACCGCCTGGGCCCGCGAAAACCAGAGCGCCTCGCACCTCGATGACAAGCCCATCCGCTGGATCGTCGAGGATGCCGTCAAATATGTCCGCCGCGAAATCAAGCGCGGTTCCCGCTACGACGGCATCCTGCTCGATCCGCCCGCCTTCGGCCGCGGCCCCGACGGCAACATCTGGAAGGTCGAGCGCCAGCTCCCCGAACTCCTCGAACTCTGCCGCGAAGCCTTCACCGAAAAACCGCGCCTGCTGCTCCTCACCACCTACAACATCGAGGCGTCCGCCCTCATGCTCCGCAACCTCGTGGCCGATGTCATGAAGCCCCATGGCGGCCAGGTCGAAGTCGGCGAACTCGCCCTGCCCCACTCCTCCGCCCCCGACCGCCTCCTGCCCCTTTCCATCTACGCCCGCTGGACCGCCCGGTGAGCCCCGCCATGAAAACCCTCCGCGCCATCGGCGAAAACCAGCTCCTGCGGAAAATCCTCCCGCGGCTGCCTCAGCGCTCCGACACCCTCGTCGGCCCCGGCGACGATTGCGCCGTCGTCCGCGCCCCGGGCGCCGACGACTGG
>CAZMOR010000134.1:0-1602 GCA_964567795.1 uncultured Verrucomicrobiota bacterium | reverse complement strand
CGGATGACGACATCCGCGTCCGTTACAAGTACCATTGGGACATGACCCCGGAAAAAGCCGCCGAATGCATCGAGTGCGGCCAGTGCGAGGCCAAGTGCACCCAGCACCTGCCCATCATCCAGCGCCTGAAGAAGGTCGCCGCCTTCAAGATGTGAGGCCCAGCCGCACCGCGGCCCCCCATGCGGGGAATCGCGGCTCATGTTTTCCGGGCAACTCAAGCAAGGCCGTTCTTCCTGCCCGCCATTTCAGCCACTGCGCACCACCAACGCCTTCCAACGGTTGTGCAAACCGTGGATTGCGCCCCACCCCTTTTCTTATTTTTGTGAATCCTGGAAAATCCTGTTAATCCTGTCTAAAAATTTCTCCTTCTGTCTTCTCCGGCTGCTTCCCCTCCGTGCCATCCGCGTGATCCGTGGTTGCCTGGTTTCGCCCCTTCCTCCGGATCGAATCCTGCCAATCCTGAGAAGTCCTGTTAATCCTGTCTGATTTCCCCGCTTCTATTTATGCAACGCGAACTGGCCGTCGCTCCAATCGCCCGACAGATTCCCGATGTAGCTCGTCGCACCGGCATTCACATGCCCGTCCAGTTCCATCTGAAGCCCCGACGCCGTCACGACCAGCCCCAGCACCAGGTGGTCGCCGTCGATGTCGCCCGACAAGTTGCCGACCTGGTCGGCGCCGCCCGTGTTCAACCGGAACTGGCCGATGATCGTGGTCTCGTCCTGCAGCAGCTGCAGCTGCAACTGGCCCGTGCCCACGTCGGTCTCGAAGTTGCCGGTCCATGTGCCGACCACGTTCAGGATCGAAGACCCGGCCGGCACGTTCGTCACCACCACGGTGTTCGTCACCGTCGTGCCGTTCACGACGTTCGTCACCACGATGGTCGTCGTGCCGCCGCCGCCCGCCGCGTCATCGTCATCATCGCCGCCGCCGCAGCCGATCGGCCCGCCTGCCGCCAGCGCCAACACCACCGCTCCCACCAATCCCAGCCACGCCCAGCTCTTCTTCATGTTCTCTCCTTGTTTGGGGTCTCTTCTTCCACATCGTTCCCGCAGCCCGCGCTTCGCCGCCTTCAGGGCACCTGCCTCGCCGGGGCTCGCCTTTCCGCCCCAGCGTCAGCATGGACCCGGAACAGCCGCGGTGCAATCCGGAATTATCAAAATCATGCCGCCGGCAAGCCGGCGATCCTTGAGTATCGTTTCGGACCGGCCCCGGCCGCCCGCCCATGAGCCGCGCGCCACCGCATCGGGGGGAAAGGATTTGCCTTCTGCCCCGGCTGTGCTTTACTCCTCGCGCACGTGGCGGACTTGCACGCCGCGCAGAAATTCTGCATTCCCATTTTATTCCGACCCAGGACATTCCGAAACAACCCGTGTATTGACGAACCTATGAACTCGAATGCTGCCGACACTAAAGCCCCTCCCTCCGCACCGGAAAACAACCTTCGCCCGGATTCCGGCGGCCCCGCCCGCCACGGCAACCGCATTCTGGCCGGCCTGGCGCTCCTGTTGGCATTGGCCGCCGGCTTTGCCGGCTACTGGTTTTTCTTCATGCGCGGCATCGTGTTTTCCGACGACGCCCGGCTGGCCGGCCATCTGGTCG
>CAZMOR010000133.1:0-8290 GCA_964567795.1 uncultured Verrucomicrobiota bacterium | reverse complement strand
GGTTAGAACCTGTGATCGACTTTCTAAGGGCGTCGCGTCAGGCGAAATACGACGCGCAAACGGAGAATTCCGAGGATTTGCGGAATTTCTGCAAAAAAGTCGGTTGGAACCTTGTGTTTGCGGGTTGGAATCTGGCGGAGGGCAGCGGAGCGCCGCAGGCGGCCCCGCCGCCCGACGGATGCGGTTCGCAAGGCGGTTCGGAAGGGTTGCCCCCCCCGATCCCCGGGCCACCCGGGGGCGCGGCCGCACCCCCCGCCGGCCCCCATCCCCCCCCAAAACGGCCCCTTTTCGACCGTCGCCGATCCCGAGGCCCCGTTTGTCCCGATCCTGCCGCAAGATGTCGCCGCGTACATCCCCGCCGAAAAAATCTTCCGCTCGCTCGGCTCCAGAACCGACCCCATCCTCCACATTCAGTTCACGCGCTTGTGGGGAATTGTCGCCCGAAATCGGGGCGCAAAAAAATGGCGGAGAGAGAGGGATTCGAACCCCCGTCCCGCTTGCGCGGGATCCGGTTTTCAAGACCGGCGCGATCGGCCACTCCGCCATCTCTCCAAACGTTCGCCGGAAATCTAACGCGGTTGCGTCCCGTTTGCCAAGGCTGCTTTCAGGGCCGGGAAGCGGGGCGGGCCAGCCGGGCGGCCCGGCTAGGGTGCCTGCTCGAAGACTTTCGGCATCGCGTTCGTGCGCTCGCCGGAGAACCAGCGCTGGATCGGCGGCACCAGGTGGCGCACGGAATCGCGGAACACCAGCAGCAGGAACAAGGCAATGAACAGGATGGCAAACACGTTCGCCAGCGCGTTGATGAGTTTCGGCGGGGCCGGCCGGCGCATGACCATTTCCCACACGTTCATCACCACATGGCCGCCGTCCAGGACCGGCAACGGCAGCAGGTTGAGGATGGCCAGGTTCACGTTCAGGAAGCCCGTGAACCAGATCGCGAGGATGAAGCTGGATTTGACCATGAGCCACAGCATGATGAGGATCAGGACCGGCCCGCCGACGGCGCCGGCCGCGGCCCCCGACGTGGCGGGCGTCGTCAGGGCATGCAGGAACGAAAAGATGGCGGTGGCATGGCCGCGCAACTGCGCCCAGGGTGTCGGATGCGTCAGCGCGGCAAAATCCAGATCGGCCAGCGTATTGAACTGGATGCCGATCAAGTGGCGCTTCAGGCCTTCATCATAGCGGGATTCGACCAGGGCGGAGCGCTGTTCGCCGTTGCGGCGGTACTCGAGCAACGCAGGGCGGCCGGCCGCGGCCTCGACCAGCTGGCTCAGGTGCCCCTGGCTGTAGACCTTGTGGCCGTCCAGGCTCAGGATTACATCGCCGGACTGCAGGTTCGCGGCCTGGGCGCCGGAATGCGGATAGACCGTGGCGATCTGGCACGGGCTCATGCCTTCGATGCCGGGCAGGAGCCAGAGGCCCAGCTCCGACTTTTCGGTGGCCAGCGCCAAATCGCGTTCCGGACCGCCGGCCGCCGGCCGGATGCGCAGGTTCACTTCGCGGCCCGCCACCAGGGAGGTTTTTTCCAGGATCTGCGTCCAGTTCGCCACCGGCTGGCCGTCCACGGCGATGATTTCATCGCCGACGGCCAGGCCGAGGGCCAAGGCCGGACTGTTGGTGGCGATGAAGCCCACCACGCCGTTGCGCTCCTCCAGCGAAGCGGGCTTGCCGGCGATCCAGACGACAACGGCCAGCACAAAGGCGAACACGACATTGCCGGCGGCGCCGGCCACGGAAACGATGATCTTCCGCCAAGGCGCCACCCGCGGCAGCACCCGTTGGTTTTCCCGGGGCGCGCCTTCCAGGAACGAATTGGGATCCATCTGCGGCAGGGCCACATAGCCCCCGATGGGCAGCCAGCCGATCTGGAAACTCGTACCGCCGACCTGGCGCTTCCAGATCGCCTTGCCCATGCCGATGGAAAAGACGTCGGCGACCATGCCGCAGGCGCGGGCCGCCAGGAAATGGCCCAGTTCATGCACGAAAATGCTCAAGCCGAACAGCAGGACCATGGTCAGAATGTAGAGGACAGCCATCATACGGGTTCGGAGATCAGCGGCCGGATGGGACGAAGAGGATGGCGCAGGCGGTTGGGGCGGATGTTCATTCTGATTTCTGACCTCTGACTTCTTTCATCAAGCGGCCAGCCGCAGGAACAGGTACAGCCCCGGGGCGGTGAACAGGATGCTGTCGAGCACGTCGAGCAGGCCGCCCATGCCGGGGATGACGCCGCCGGAGTCCTTCACGTTCGCGGCGCGCTTGAAGAGCGATTCGACCAGGTCGCCGACGATGGCGCAAACCGACAGGGCGACCCCCAGCGGGATGGCGCGCAGCCACGTGAGCCCCCACGGGGCAAAGGTTTCCCGCAGGCACCAGACATAGCCCACGCCCACGAGCGTGCCCACCAGGATACCGCCAAACACCCCTTCCCACGATTTGGCCGGCGAGATGCGCGGGATCAGCTTGTGCTTCCCGAACAAACAGCCGATGACGTAGGCGCCGATGTCGGTGAACTTGGCGGCAAACACGGCGTACAGCAGCAGCCAGCGCCCGGGCATGTACAGCCCGTCCGCCCAGGCCAGCGGCCGCCCGAACAGCAGGAGCTTGGTCAGGAAATTCCAAAGCAGGCCGACATACAGCACCCCGAACAGGGTGCCGCCGATGGTGCGCAGCGGATGGGGATTCTCCTTCTGCGGAAACTGGCGGATGAAAATGCCGATGGTGACCAGGAACAGCACCAGCGCGTCCCACGTGCCGGCATCCCCGCGCACGCCGGCATGCCAGTCGATGAACACCAGCGCCAGGCAGCCCAGGGTGCCATAGATCCGGAAATTGGCCACGCCCGCGGCCGTCATGAGCTGGTAGAACTCCAGGGCCATCAGCGCGGCGATGGCCGCCAGCACGAAGGGCACTCCGGGATCGGGCATGAAGAAGAAAGCCGCGAACAACGCCGCCGCGATGGAAAAGCCACTGATCAACCGATGCTTGATGCCGGGCAGGCTCATGAAGGCGCTCCATAGCGGCGCTGGCGCCGCGCGTATTCGTCCAGGGCCTTGGCGAAATCCGCTTCGCGGAAATCCGGCCACAAGGTGTCGGTGAAATAAAACTCGGCATAGGACAGTTCCCAGAGCAGGAAGTTGCTCAGGCGCAGTTCGCCGCTGGTGCGGATCATCAGGTCGGGATCCGGCACGTCGGGCAGATAGAGCCGGGCCGTGATGGCCGCTTCGTCGATGCGGGCCGGATCCAGCCGGCCGGCCTGCACCTCCGTCGCGAGCGCACGGACGGCATCCACGATTTCCGCGCGGCCGCCGTAGCTCAAGGCCAGGATCAGGTGGCCCTTGCGGTACTCCCGCGTGGCCGCCATGACGCGCTCCAGTTCGGCGCGCACGGCCTTGGGCAGATCCTGAATGCGGCCGGTGACGCGCAGGCGGACCTGGTTCTCGTGCAACTCGTGCTCGTCCTTCTTCAAGAAGGTCTTGAGCAGGGACATCAACCCGCTCACCTCGTCCGCCGGCCGGATCCAGTTTTCGGTGCTGAAGGCATAGACGGTGAGATATTCCACGCCCTGATCGCGGCAGGCGCGCAGGACGGCGCGCAGGGAATCCGCCCCGGCGCGGTGCCCGAACAGCCGCGGCTGGTGGCGCTGCTTGGCCCAGCGGCCGTTGCCATCCATGATGATGGCCACATGGCGCGGAAGGACGGCCGGTCCGGCCGGGGGCTTCATGCGTCCTGCTCCTTCAGCACCAGCGTGCTTTCGCGGCGGGGGCCCAGGGACAGGATGCCCACGGGCACGCCCGTGAGCTGTTCGATGCGGGCAATGTAGTGCTTGGCGGCGTCCGGCAGGTCGCCGAAGCGCAGGATGTCGCGCGTCGGCGTGCGCCAGCCGGGCATTTCCTCATAGACCGGCCGGCACCGGGTGGCGGCGCGGATGTTGGCGGGGAAATGCTCGATGCGCCGGCCGTCCAGTTCATAGGCCACGCAAACGGGGATGGTGGCAAAGCCGTCGAGCACGTCGAGCTTGGTCAGGGCCCACTCCGTCACGCCGCAGGTCATGACGGCATGCCGGGCCACGACGGTGTCGAACCAGCCGCACCGCCGGGGCCGGCCCGTGGTGGCGCCGAATTCGCGGCCGATGCGGCGGATTTCCTCGCCGGTGGCGTCGAGCAGCTCCGTGGGGAACGGGCCCTCGCCCACGCGCGTGGTGTAGGCCTTCAGCACGCCGACGACGTTCTGCATGCAGTTGGGCGGCACGCCGGAACCCGTGGCCGCGCCGCCGCTGGAAGCGTTCGAGCTGGTCACGAACGGATAGGTGCAGAAATCGATGTCCAGCATGAGGCCCTGCGCCCCTTCGAACAGGATGCTCTCGCCGCGCTGGACGGCCCCGTACAGCAGCGGCACCGTGTCGCACACCAGCGGCCGGAGGGTCAGCAGCGCCTGCTGCATGGCCGCCAGCACGTCGTCATAGACCACCACCGGCGCGCCCATGGCGGCCAGGATCCGGTTCTTCTCCTCCACGCGGGTCCGCAGCAGCGCCGGGAATTCCGGATCCACCAGGTCGCACATCCGCAGGCCGAAGCGCGCGGCCTTGTCGGCATAGGTCGGGCCGATGCCGCGCTGCGTGGTGCCGATCTGGTCGCCCTTCGCGCGCCGGGCCTCGCCCTGCGCATCCAGCATCCGGTGGTACGGGAACACCACGTGGGCGCGGTCGCTGATGAACAGGCGGCCGGCGACGGGAAAGCCCCGGGCCTCAATGCCCTTGATCTCCTCGACCAGGGCCACCGGATCCAGCACCACGCCGTTGCCGATCACGCACCGCTTGCCGGGATGCAGGATGCCCGAGGGCACCAGGTGCAGCACGAAGCGCTCCGCGCCGATTTCCACGGTGTGGCCGGCGTTGTTGCCGCCCTGGGCGCGCACGACCCAGTCCACGCGCTCGGTGAGCACGTCGATGATCTTGCCCTTGCCTTCATCGCCCCACTGGGCGCCGATCAGGATGGTATTGGCCATGGCGTTTCTCCGGTCGGGTTCAACGGTTATATCTTGTAGTAGGAGCGATACCACTCCACGAACCGGGCGATGCCGGTTTCCAGCGGCGTGGCGGGGGCAAAGCCGACATCCCGCCGCAGATCCTCCACGTCCGCGCACGTGGACGGCACATCCCCCGGCTGCATGGGCAGGTTGCGGCGGCGCGCCGGCTTGCCCAGGGCCGCTTCGATGGCGGCGATGAAGCGGTCAAGCTCGACCGGCGCATGGTTGCCGATGTTATAGACCCGGTAGGGCGCCGGACTGGTGCCGGGATCGGGCTGCGCGGCATCCCAGGCCGGATTCGGCGCGGCGATCCGGTCCGCCACGCGCACCACGCCCTGCACGATGTCGTCAATATAGGTGAAATCCCGGCGCATCTTGCCGTGGTTGTAGACCTCGATGGGTTCGCCGGCGAGGATCGCCTTCGTGAACTTGAACAGCGCCATGTCGGGCCGGCCCCAGGGGCCGTAGACGGTGAAGAAGCGCAGCCCGGTCGTCGGCAGCCCGTAGAGATGGGAATAGGTGTGCGCCATCAGTTCGTTGGCCTTCTTGGTGGCGGCATAGAGCGAAATGGGGTGGTCCACGTTGTCATGCACGGAAAAGGGCTGGTGCGCATTGAGGCCGTAGACCGAGCTGCTGGAGGCGTAGGCCAGGTGCGGCGTCTGCGCGTGGCGGCAGGCTTCCAGCATGTTCAGGAACCCGGCCAGGTTGCTTTGCATGTAGGCGCCGGGATTCGTCAGCGAATAGCGCACCCCCGCCTGCGCCGCCAGATGGATCACGCGGTCGAACGGCCGGCCGGCAAACACGTCGCGCACGGCCGCCTCGTTCTCCAGCGCGCCCTTCACGAAGGTGAAGCCGGCCTGCGGACGCAACTGCGCCAGGCGGGCCTCTTTCAGGGAGACATCGTAGTAGTCGTTGATGGAATCAAAACCGGTGACGGTATCGCCGCGCGCCAGCAGCGTCCGGCAGACATGAAAACCGATAAAACCGGCCGCGCCGGTGACAAGAATGTTCATGGTCAAATCAACTCCTGTTGTTCGCCGGCGCGCGGCGGCAGGCCCAGCAGGCGGTAGGCCGGGGCGGTGGCCGTCCGGCCCTGCGGCGTCCGCGCCAGCAGGCCCTGCTGCATCAGATACGGTTCGTACACCTCTTCCAGCGTGTCGGGCTCCTCGCCCACGGAAACGGCAATGGTGGCGATGCCGACCGGGCCGCCGCCGAACTTCTCGATGATCGTCGCCAGGATCCGCTTGTCCATTTCGTCGAGCCCGTGGCGGTCCACGTCCAGCATGGCCAGGGCCTGGTCGGCCACCGCGCGGGTGATGCGGTTGTCCGCGCGCACCTGGGCATAGTCGCGCACCCAGCGCAGGAGGTTGTTGGCGATGCGCGGCGTGCCCCGGGAGCGGGCGGCGATTTCGGCGGCGCCGTCCACGGCGATCTCCACGTTGAGGATGCGCGCGGACCGCAGGACGACCTCCTGCAGTTCCGCGGTCCCATAGTAGTCCAGGCGGTTGATCAGGCCGAAGCGCGACCGCATCGGGGCGCTGAGCAGGCCGCTGCGGGTGGTCGCCCCCACCAGCGTGAAGCGCGGCAGGTTCAGGCGCACGCTGCGGGCGTTGGCGCCCTGGTCGAGCACGATGTCGATGGCGAAATCCTCCATGGCGGAATACAGGTATTCCTCCACGCTCTTCTGGATGCGGTGGATTTCGTCGATAAAGAGGATTTCGCCCGCCTCCAGGTTGGTCAGCAGGCCGGCCAGGTCGGCCGGCTTGGCCAGGATGGGGCCGGACGTGGCCCGGACGTTCACCCCCATGGCCGCACCCAGGATGTAGGCCATCGTGGTCTTGCCCAGGCCGGGCGGCCCGCACAGCAGGACATGGTCCAGCGCCTCCCCCCGCCCCTTGGCCGCCGCCACGCTCAATTCCAGCCGCTCGCGCACCTTGCCCTGGCCGATGAAGTCGGCAAACCGCCCCGGACGCAGAGTCCTTTCAAACTCGGCGTCGGCGCGGTTCAGGGTTTCGGATACGAATCGTTCGGTCATGTGGCGTTTCCCGTGCCAGTCCGGTCATTCAAGCAAAAAGGCCCGCGCAAGACAAGCGCGGGCCTGAAAATATGGTGCACCCGGAGGGACTCGAACCCACATGCTTTAAGGGCATAAGAACCTGAATCTTACGTGTCTGCCAATTTCACCACGGGTGCACCGGTTGTGAAATCGCGCAAACCATACCAGCCCCTCTCCGGCGCGTCAATGGGGGGGCGCGCCTTTTTTTCAGCCGCCGGCGCCAGACGGATTGCCCCCCGCCCCCGCTTGCCGTATACTGGCCCGCAGACAGGAGAACCAGCGAACATGAAAAGCACCTTCATCGCGGCCATGCTGGCCTTGACCTTCGCCGCCACCGCCGGATTGGCGCAAACCGCTCCGCCCGCCGCCAGTGCCGATACCGAGGACCTGGCTGCGCGCCTGCAGGACGCCCAGGACAAAATCGCCGACCTTGAAAAACGCCTCGATACGGTGGAACAGCGCCTGGGCGAGTCCTATCGCCCCCCCTCGCCCTTCGATACCATCGAGCGCCGCCTCGACGATCTCGAAAAGGACGTGGACGACCTCAAGGGCCGCTAAGCCTCCATGAAATACCTGGATTACTACGCCGTCCTCGGCGTTGCGCGCGACGCGTCCGCCGACGAGATCAAAAAGGCCTACCGCAAACTGGCCCGGCAATATCACCCGGACGTGAACAAATCCGCCGGCGCCGAAGCCCGCTTCAAGGAGATCAACGAGGCCAACGAGGTGCTCTCCGATCCCGAAAAGCGCAAGCGCTACGATGCGCTGGGGGCCAATTGGAAATCGGGCCAGGATTTCACGCCGCCGCCGGGCTGGGGCGGTTTCGAAGGCGCCAGCAGCGGTCCGGGCGGCATCCGGTTCGAGTTCGGCGGCGCTCCGGGCGGCGACTTCAGCGATTTCTTCTCCGCCCTGTTCGGCGATCTCGGCGGAGCCGGCCGCACCGGTCGCGGCCGGCGGGGGGGCAACCCGTTTGCCGGGTTCGGCGGTTTTGCCCCGGAAGCCGAGGAAACCTTCACGTCCCGCGGACAGGATTTCGAGGCGCAGCTGTCCCTCACGCTGGAGGAGCTGGCCAGCCGCGAACCGAAAAGCATTACCCTGCAGGTGCCGTCCGTTCAGCCGAACGGCTCGGTCCGGCATCAGGCCAAGACCTTCCAGGTGCGCATTCCGCCGGGTGCCACCGACGGCACCCGCATCCGCCTTTCGGGC
>CAZMOR010000132.1:0-17301 GCA_964567795.1 uncultured Verrucomicrobiota bacterium | reverse complement strand
CGCAACGGTTGCAAGCCGGAAATCACGCTGCTGGCAGTGAACGCCGCGCTGGAATCGTTCGTCCAGGTTTGCGGCGCATTCAACTGCACCAGGCAGGCCAAAACGTGCATCCCGACGGAATCGGCGGCGACGCCGATGCCTTCGGCACCGATCGACAGGCGGCTGCCGGTAAACGTTAGCGAGTAGTCGGCGTCATCGGTGAAACGCAGTCCTGCGCAGGATCGGTTGCCATTCAACTGAATGGTCTGACCGGACCCCAGACCCGAATAGAAGATGACCGTCTTGTCCGCGCTCGGGACCAGGTCACCCATCCAGTTTTCCGGCGTGTCCCACAACGCATCGCTGCCCTCGCCGTCCCAGATTGGAATGCCACCGCCGGTGGTGAAAGTCAGATACAGGGCATTGCCGTTCGTGGCCACACTGAAGCGTCCGCCTTCCAGATCCGGCACGAAGTCCGTCGAATCGACGACGAAGCGATTCACGTTGAAGGCCGTCACCGGCGAGATACCGCTCATGATCGCCCACGAATAACTGCTACCCGCGTTGAATCCCGAAGGATTGCCGGCCACCCGGACCGTAAACGTGCCGGAAGCGGGCGCCGTGATGCCGGCATAGGAATTCAGTGCATCCCAGCCGGTTCCTGCCGCGCCGACCGTATTGGTCATGTCTACCCGCAGGATGCCGCCATTGGTCAGTGTAATTGCACCGACATCCATGATGGAGACCGTGCCCGTGGTATTACCCGGATCCACCAAGCCGGCGATCAACACATTCCCGACCGGTCCGTTGCCCATCAGGACGCCCGGAACCGTGACCGCGTGCGCTGAATTGGCCGAAGATCCGCTGACCACCAGAATGCCGTTGCTGATCGTGGTCGTGCCGCTGTAGGTGTTGGTCCCGCCCATGATCATGGTGCCCACCCCGCGCTTGTCCATGCCGCCGGTGCCGCTCATGACACCGCTGTAAGTGGTGTTGCTTCCGTTCCCGCCCACGACCATGCGCGCGCTTCCCAGCCAGACCTGGCCGCCGCCCTCCAGCGAGCCGATGACATGATTGTTGCTGGACAGATTGAGCACACCCCCCGACTCCACATGGACGAAGGTTTGGGTCGGAATCGTGTTCGCCGACGCAAGCCGGAGCATCCCGTTGCTGACGACGGTGGCACCCACATGGGTGCTGACACGGGCCAGCGTTGCCGTACCGGTGCCGTCTTTGTAAAGGTGGAACACATTGGTCCCCAATCCGTTGTTGGTGATCACGATGTGGCCGCCGCCACCAAGGAAGAGGTTGTAGGCGCCGTTGGTGCCATCCACGCCGCCGGTCAGGGTCAGTTGCGAGTTCGTGTCGGCATTGATGCGGGCTGCCGCGGTCAGCTTGATGGCCCCCGGCCAAGTATTGTTATTCTGGATATTGCGGAACGCACCCTCGTTGGTCACCCCCATGCCCGCCAACCGCAGGGACTCGTCATAATAGGTCGTGCCGGAGGCGGAGCGAATTTCCAGCGAACCGCCAGGCAGAACCGCCGTCCAGCCATTGACCGTATTGGTACCCAGTGACTTGCGCGTGTCGATGCTCAGGGCACCCTGATTGACTGTTATATTTCCATAGAAATGGCTGCTATCATTGCCGACAAGGTGAATCCGCCCCTTGCCACCTTTGTTCACGGCAAAAGGGCCTCCCTTGATGTACCCATACAAGGTGAAGACATTCTCGGAGGCGTTGCTCCACGCCTGATCGGCCCGAACAGTGCAGTTGCCCAGGCGATGGGTACCGCTCGATCCTTCCATGATTTCGATGCCGTTGGAGAACAAACCCAAGCCGTTCGTGGCATAGATGTTCAAGAGATTGTAATCAATGGGCTGGATGTTCACATCGATGTCGGCGTTCTCATTGAACTTCAACCCTTTGTAGTTATAGAGATCGCCCTGATGGATGACCTGAATCGTATTGGTGTATGGGAAGTTGCGGTAGAACACGCAGGTGTCGTTGGTCTGCCATGGCAATCGGTTGCCCACCCAGTTGAACGGGTTAATCCATTGGTTGGCCAGCAGGCCGGTGGTTCCCTTCCAAACCGGCGCACGGGCTTCGGAGAACAGGTTGGTCCAGTTCCGGGCCACGCGGATTTCATCCCACTTCACGGCACCGGCGGTGGCCGTGCCGTTGGAGGCTACGATGCGGATACCATAGAAGTTTTCGGACAAGGTGGCGTTGCTGACCGTCGCATGCCACGTGACGGGTTCATTATCTCGCTCGGGAGAGATGATGTCATTCGTCGTGTAGGCCAGCAGGCGCAGCAGATTGTTCGTCCGTTCATACTTCATGATGAAGGTATAGTCATAGCCAGGCACGACCTGAACGGTGCTGGTAGCAGCCCCGGTCACCGCCAGGAACTGCACGGAGGCATTCGTCGTGCCCGGGATCAGACCGCCCCGGAATAACGGCGTAGTGCCATTGGTACCGCCGTAAACCTCAACCCCCGCATAGCGGCTTGAGCCCGCCGACGGCACATTCATGACCCAACCCACGTAGATGTTGGAGGTCGTGTTCGCCGCGCTGATGGCCCGGCTCGTCTGGACCCACTTGCCCGTGGCCAGCGACGGACTGGCCAGATGATTTCCCTGTTCAGTTCCGAACCCCTGCGCCGCCGCAAGACTGTAGTGTCCCATCGAAACCGCTTCCGTACCTGATGCCAGGCTCCAGGAATTGCTCCAAGCCACGCCGCCGCTGCGGCCGGCAAGCGCCACGCCGTTCGTATAGGAGAACGGATCATAAGACAGGTTGGGCTCGAATTGATCTGTCATGTCGAAACCACGCGAAGCCGTCGAATACTCATTAGCGGCAGAATAGGAATACACGGCGTAGTAGTTGGTCGAATTCGCCGGCACGATGTGCTCCAACTCCTCAGCGGAGCCCTTGTATAACACCGTGCCTCCGCCGCAAGCGGCACCCAGGGCATAGGCCGTGCCTTGTGTCGGGTCGGTGGGCGCGGCATTGGTCCGATGAACAACCATAACGTCGTAGAGCGCATTCTTGTTCCAGGTCAGGCGGATCATTTCATACCCGTCGTTCTGGACCAGCAGATTGGTGACCCCGGCAATCAATCCGTTACCTCGTACTGCAAAGGTGTAGGGCGACTGGGTCGGGATGCCGTTGGTAATGTAAACCGTGGCCGTGGACGCGCCGAGGTTGGTCGGCATATACACAATCGTGAAGGCCGTGGCTTCGCCGGACGGCACCGGAGAAACCGGCGGAACCGCCACGGCGAATTCGCCGGCATCCGTACCGCCGATGGCGATGTCGGCAAGAGACAGGTCCGCGCCGCCAGTGTTGGTGACCGAGAAAGTGCGCGGCTCCGCGCCGCCGATCGACGCCGATCCGAAGTCCGTCCCGTTGGTTGTCGAAGTCGAGACCGTCCCGTTCGTGATAACCACGCTGTTCGTGCCTAGCACCGAGATGCCTGGAATCAGGAATTCAAGGTACAAATCACCGCTGTGTTCAACCACGACAAAGCTGCCGCCGCCCAGATTGCCCGTGAAGCCGGAGGTGTCCGTTACAAATTTATTGCGGGCATAGCCGTTCACCGCGGCGGCATCGGCATCCATGATCTTCCAGGACCAGGCCGTGGTATTGACGAAGTCTGCCGGAGCCCCGACGATGTCGATATTGAAGGGGGCCATTTCCGTGGCATCCACGGTGATGTCGCCCGAAGACACGAGCAGATCCCAGTTCGTACCCGGCGAACCCGCGCACAGGTTGACTTCCACCTGCATGGTGCCACTCGCGGAGAGGTAGATATTGGAGGAATGCAGGATTCCCGGCGAAGAGCCCGGCCGCACCTGGCCATCGATAATCAGCTCACCCACGGTACCTGTCCCGGTCAGTATGCCATCATAACCGACCAGGACGGTCGAATGACTCGCCGACCCGCTCATGGTCAGGGTGCCTTCATTGATGATTGTCGTCCCGGTAAAGGTGTTGGTGCCCGTGATGGTCAGCACCGCGGTGCCGTTCTTGGTCAGCATGCCGCTACCGGACATGGTGCCGGAATAGGTGCCGTTGGTGTCCTGCTGGAACTCCACTTCGCCGTTGTTGACGATGTCGCCGACCAGGCTGCTGGTATCCCCTTCCAGTGTGCCGGCACTCACGGTCGTGCCGCCGGTGAAAACGCTGGTCCCGCTCAGGATGAGCCGGCCGCTGCCGGCCTTGGTCAGGCCGCCGTTCGACACTACGCCTTGGATTTCCACCCACTTGGTGACGGGGTTGCTGACCGAAATGGTCCGGGTCGCCCCGCCCAGATCCCAGTTGCTCTCGAACGTCAAGGTGCCGGTGCGCACCGCGGCCTCGCCGAGAGTTATGTTGCCTTCCATCTGGACCGGCCGGGAAATCGCGCAGTCCGCGGCGCTGAAGGATTTTAGCACTGTATTATTGCCGAAGATCAGCATGCTGGTGCTGCCCAGGGCAGTGGCGCTGCCGATGCGGACTTCACCGACGTTGAGGCGCAGCAGGCCGGTCAGGTTCGTGTTGTTGCCGGTCATGACCAGGCGGTTGGTTCCGCTCACGGTCACGGCCAAGGCGCCGCTGCCCGTTGTCCGCGTTCCGGTCAGGTTGCCGCCCAGCCGCAGTTCGGTCGCCTGCACGCCGACGGTCAGGGTGTTGGTGCCCATATCGATGTTGCCGCTGATTACCGGCGAGTCCGCCACGGCCTGAATGCTCGCGTCGGCAGCCAAGGTAATCGGCCCGTGATAATCCACGCCGTTCTGGACCAGCCGCAAGGCGCCGCCACCGGAGATACCCGTTCCATACAAGGTCAGCGGTTCAGCAGCAAAGTCCACGGCGGATCCGCCGCCATGTAGTTCCAAGGCGGCACCATCCGCCACGATAGTACCGTAGGCGGTCGAGCCCAGAGCGTTGGTCCCGCGGATCTGCAGGGGACCCTCGCTGACCGTCATCGTAGCCGAGAAGGTGCTGTCGTTGCCGGACAGGATGATTCGTCCACTTCCGCGCTTGTCCACCGCGACCGTGCCGCCGATGTTGCCCGCCAGCGTCAGGTCGGCCGTCGAGGCGTTCGTCCAGGCCTGGGCCTGCGCCAGCGTGAGATCCGACCGGATCGCATGGCTGCCGGCCGAACCCGCGCCCACGCCGATCCCGGCGCCGAAGATGGTCAGCGTGTTGCTGCGAATGTTCACATTCGCTGTGGCGGCGTCCAGGAAGCGGATGCCGCGCACGGTCTGGTTGCCGTTGAGGTTGATGTTGGTGCCGGTGATGCTGCTGTAGAAGACCGCCATGGCGTTCGTCCGCGGCAGTTCATCCCCGACCCAGTTGGTCGCATTGAGCCAGTTGTAGCGGTCACCGACCGCCTCGCCATCCCAGGTCGAGGAATAGGCCAGGGTTTGCACCGTCTGGGTCTCCGAATCCGCGCTGGTGCAGGTTTCAGAACCGTAGGCCCGCACGCGGGTGTAGTAGGTCACTTCGGGCACCAGGCCGGTCACCACCAGGCTGGTTCCCGCGACGGTGCGATTGGAATATCCGGCCACATAAAGCCCGCGCGGGTTGATGATGTTGGTCACCATCACATCCACCACGCCGGCGCCGACGCCCAGCGAGGCCTGCAGGGTCTGCAGCCGGACCAGCACGCCGTCGCCATCGTACGGCGTGAGGTCGAACGGCGTCATCGTTGTCAATGTCGTGTTGAGCGGAGTCCGCGTACCGATGTTGGTCCAGGTGACGCCATTGTTGGTCGAAACCGATACCGTGATCCGGTTGCGGAAGTCGCCGTTGCCGCCGCCGCCGAAGATCCGGGCGCGGAACGTCAGGACTTCCGCCGAGGAGGCATTAAGATCCAGCGGCGGCGTGCCCAGGATGGCCGCGTTGGTGCGCAAGGCCACATAGCCGGCGGACTGCAGCAGATTCGACTCGGTCCAGGTGCCGCCGGTTCCGGCCCCCAGCGTGCCGTTGTGATAGCAAGCGGTGTTGTCCTCATAACCGCCCAGGAAGGTGGCATTGGTACTGACGTCCAAGCGGTAGCTGCCGGCACCGGCCACGGCAGTCCAGTTCGCCTGGAACGTGGTCGCCGTGATATCGCTGGCCGCCTGGTTGACCGGCAGCGCGGCGAAACACTCGCCGACAAACGAAATTTCATCGCCATAGGAGATCCGTTCGCCGTTCTGGGCAAAGGCGCGCACATAGTAGGTCACGCCGCCAAAGGTCGGGGCGATCGTGGCATCGTAGCTGCCAAGGCCGGAGCCGTTGGCCACGATGTTATCGGCGATCGTCGGACCGCTGTTTGTGCTCCACACGACGCCGCGGTTGGTCACTGCCGAGTCGCCTTCCGCCGTCACCTCGCCGCCGCTCTTGGCCGAGCCCAGCACGTTGTTGCTGATGCCCAGGGTGAGCACCGTCGGAGGAACCTGCGCCCGGCGCCCGAGGGCACCGCTGGCCTGGAAGTCGCTCTGGCTGGCGCTGGTGTCATTGGTCGCCCGCACCCAGTACCAGTAGTTCGTCCCGGTCCCGGCCGTGGTGTCGTCATAACTGACTTCGTTGGAGGCCAAATTCGACAGCCATTCTGCCGAGCCTGAGTTGTTGACGGTGTTGCGCCAGATGGAATAGCCAGTCTCGCCCGCGCTGTCGGTCCACAGGACCTGCACCATCCAGTCGTAGGTGTTGTACGTCGCCGTCAAGTCGGCCACGACTTCCAACTTGCGATAGCCGCCGTCAGCCGTGCCCCAATCACCCATGCTGGCGCTGGTGTGGTTAGTGGCCCTCACCCAGTAGTAGTACTGCTGGCCCGGCACCGCCGCGTCGTCGTCGTATTGCACCGCATTTTCCGTCGCTTCACCGATGCACACGGCCATGCCCGTGTCGTTGGTCTCGGCACGCCAGATGCTGTAGCCCGTCTCGCCGCCGTTCAGGTCCGTCCAGGCCACCGTCACGGTATCGGTATAGGTGCCGTCCGTTGCCGCAACGCCGGCGACCGTGTTCATGGCCCGGTAACCGGAATCGCCCAGGCTTGCGTGGCCGCCGTATGAATTCGTGGCGAAAACATAATACCAGTAGAGCGTGCCCGGCGAAGCACTGGTGTCAAAGTAGTTCGTCAGGCTGCCGCCCGTGATCTGGACATCGTCCAGATACCAGGTGTTGAAGGCCGATACGAAACGGAACATCACGCTCGTGGCACCCGACAGATTCGGAGAAGAGGTCAGCGCCTGGGTTACCGTGGCCCCGTTTGTGGAGACCGCGAATGTGCCCAACGGCGTCCACGAACTGCCTCCATCCAAGCTGTAGTAGTTCGTCGTCAGCGTGCCATGGGCGCCGGTCGTGGAATCGACGTAGAACGTCAGTTGCGTGGGGTAGTTGATCGGCGGCGAGGTGAGCGTGTCGCCCGTCCCCAGGGCCCGGCAGGGACTCCCGGCGCCGTAATGCGTCGCGCCGGTGTCGTTGGCCGTGCCGCCATCCGTCCAATCCGAGAAGTCGACGAAATCCTCATCCAGCAGTGTCCAGCCGGCACGGGCATTCGTGAAGATCGCCGTGGCGGTGTCGAATTCATCCAGCGTATTCCGGTAGATTACGAATCCGTCCGCCAGTTGCACGTCGTTCCAGGTCACATGCACGTGCGCCAGGCTGGTGCCGTCCGACGCCTGCAGGTTGCCCGGCCCGGCCGGTGACAGGTCGCGGGTCGTCACCGGCAGCGTCGCGGAATTCCCGGCAGCGCAGCCATTGGCCCCTTCCGCGCGGATGCGGAAATAGTAGGTCGTGTTCGTGGTCAGGTTCGTGACCATTTCGCTCGTGCCGTTCACCGTGCGGTTGGAATAGCCCGGCAGGTAAGATGGATCGCCGCCGCTTTGGTTCACCAACCAGTTGTCGAGATAGAAACGCTTGCCGGTGGTCAACGTCGGCGTCAAGCGGATCTTGCAGTAGGCGGTCCCGTTTGTGATCTGGTTGGTGTAGGTCGTCATGTCGGCGGTCAATGTGATGGTTGCACCAGACTGGACGAAGTTCGTGCCGTCCGGAGCCAGCATCACCTTGAGGATGGTACCGGCGTCATAATACCGGGCATCAAAGGTAAACGTGGCCAAGCCTAAATTCGATGAGAGATTAAGCGCCGGCGTGGTCAGATTCCCCGAAGCGCTGGAACTGCCCAGCTTGACCTCCCCGCTATTTTCATAGACCTTGCTGCCCGTCCAGCCGGGGGTCTGGGTGTAGGCATCGAGGTTGCCGCTGCGGTCCGTGGAGCCGCCCAGCGTCGAAAACCCGGTGAAATTCTCCGAAATGATCGTCGCCAGACCGGATCCAGACACAAAGTTTGCATTTGTGCTGGCATCGATGAAGTAGACCACGGCGCCCGGCAGCGTGTTCCACGCGGCGGTGAAGTCCAGGCCGTTGGTTTCGCTGGCATGCAGACCCGTAACCACATTGGTGAAGCATGGCGTGATGAAGCTCTTCTGCGTGCCATAGACCACCCCGGCATCGTTGCTGGCAAAGGCGCGGACATAGTAGGTCTGGTTCGCGATCAGGCCGGAGATATAGTTGGTAAAAGCCCCCGGACCGCCGGTGGCGTTCACATCCCGGCTGTTGGCCGTGGTTGGGTTCTGGTTGGTGCTCCAGCATACGCCGCGCAGCGTCACCGGCGTGGCACCTTCGTCTGTGACGTTGCCACCGCCGTTGGCCCCGCCGGCCGTGATGGCCGAGGGATCCACCGTCGTGACAACCGGCAGGTTGGGATCCAGCCGGCGGCCCAGCGCGCCGTTGGCCTGGAAATCGCTCAGGCTGGAACTGGTGTCGTTCGTACCCAGGACCCAGTAGAAATACTCCACACCCGGCGTGGCGGTCGCATCGTCGTAGTTGGTCGTGCCCGCGGCCGCGTTGGCCAGCCAGTTGGCGCCCGCGGAATTGTTGGCGGTATTCACCCAGATGCTATAGCCCGTCTCGCCGGTGATGTCGGTCCATTGCACCGTGATCCGGTCGCTGTAGAGATCATACGATGCCGTCACACCCGCCACCGTGGCCAGTTTCTTGTAGCCGGTGTCTACCAGGCTCCAATCGCTGGTGCTCGAGCTCGAACTGGAGGCCGCCATGACCCAGTAGTAGTACAACTGGCCGGGATTCGCCGTCGTGCCTTGGAACCCACTGCTTTGCGTGCCGAGGTCGGCTGCGCCGGACGGATCGGAATCCGTGTCGCGGAAAATCTTATAGGAAGTCGCACCGTCCGCCGCGGTCCAGGTTATTTCGATGTAATTGGTCGAGATCCCGTCGGACGCACTCACCGCCGTCGGCGGCGACAGGCGGCGGTAGCCAACATCCACAATACTCTTGGCGCTGGAACCAATGCCGTTGGTTGCGGACACCCAATAATAATAGAGCTCGCCCGGAGTCGCCGTGTCGTCGTCGTAGGTTGCGTCGTCGGCTGCATTCGTCCAGATGGCCGTCGCGCTGGCGGGCTGGTTCAGCGTGTAGCGCCAGATGACGTATCCGGTCTCGATCGCCGTGTCGTTCCAGGTCAGCGCCACATGCGCCGTGCTGGTGCCGTCCGAAGCCGAAAGTCCGGTCGGAGCCGACGGCGATCCGCTGATGGTTGTCACCGAACCGGTCGTCGAATTGCCGCTGGTGCAGCCGCCGTCGCCTGTCGTCCGCACGCGGAAGTAATAAGTCGCGCCTTCCGTCAGGCCGGTCACCGAAACACTGGTTGCACCCACCGTCCGGTTCGAATACCCCGATACAAACGCCGGCGTGCCACCGCCGCCGCTCCAACCTTGGATGACCAGGTTTGACACCCCAACACCACCGGTACTGGCAGACAATGTCTGCCAGCGGATCAGCGTCTGGTCAAATCCCAGATTGGCCGTGTTGGTCAACGTCGGCAGCGTCCGCATGACATTATCCGTCGGGGCAATAACTCCTATCACGGTCCAATCCACGCCGTTGTTGGTGGAAATGGATACCGTGATGTTTGACTTGGTTGTTCCCGACACCGTGCCATAGGAACGCGCCTTGAAATCAACGGTTAAATTCGTATAGCCAACGGTTGAAAAGACCGGCGACGTGATCACCGCGGCAGAATTGGTCATCAGGACATACGTGGTTCCACCCAACGCATAACCGGACCAGTCGCCGGAAATCGAACCCGGACCGGTCGCCGCATTGCTGGCTAGAACAGACCGGGTGCTGACGCCGGCAACCCCGCCGAAATCAGCGGTTTCGCTGACATCCAAACGGTAGCCGGCCGCACCGCCCGCCGCGCTCCAGGCCGCCGTGAAGTCGCTGTAATTCGTGATGCTAGCGTAGACCGAGCCCGGCGGATTCGGAATGGCCGTGGTGGCCGTGGCATTGGAAGCTGTCGACCACATTTGCCCGGCGGCGATGTACGACCAGGCCCGGTAGTAGTATGGCGTGCATGAATTCAGTCCGGTGTGCGGATAACTCGATCCGGTGCCGTTGTAGAGCAGCGTGCCGCCCACGAAGGCCTGTCCCACCGCCGGCGGATCGCCCGTCGGCGAATCGAAGGTCCCGGTCAGGTTGTAGACAATGACGACGTTGTTCTGCGCGGCATTGGTGGCAAACGCCAGGTCGATTTCCGTCGGACCCACGGCTGTGGCCGAGAAGGCCGCTACCGGTGCCGCCGCGCTGATCTTCGTCGTGACCGCGCCGGTCGGCGAGTTGCCCCCCGTGCACGACGGTGATTCCGGCCGCACCCGGTAGTAATAGGTCACGTTCTCGGTCAAGCCCGTCACCGAAACGCTTGTACCAGACGACACCTGCCGGTTCTGATATCCGGACACATACGACCCGCTTGAGCCAGACAGGGAAAGGTCGTCGATATAATAATATTCACTCGCAGACAAGCCGATGGCATATACCTTGACATAGACCTGGGTGGCGGTGGCCGAAACCGCGATGGAATATGGATTCGGCGACACGGTGGTCGGATTCAAGGCGTTGGTTTCGCCGAATTCAATGTTCGCATTGCTGTAGCCGTCGATCAGTTCGGTCGCGTTGGTGGTCAGCACGCCGCCTGCGTAGGTGCAGATCGAGATGTACAGGTCGTCGTTGGCATCCGGACCGACCGAGGCAAAGGCCACGGTCACCGTGGAAGCGCTGGTGCCCGACAGGGTGATGGGCGAGAACGTCACGCAACCCGCACCGTTGAACTGCAGGGAACTGGTGCCTGTGTGGTTGGTGGTGCTCACGATCGAAACAGTGCCGCTGTTGGTGCTGAATCCCCAGGTGTCGCTGCCCGCGCCCTCGAAGCCCTGATTCGCCAATGCGCCGGTAAAGCCGAAGCCCGCATTCGTGCTGACATCGATGCGGTAGGTGGCCGCGCCGCCCAACACTGCCCAATTCGCGGTGAAGTCCGTGAAATTCGTCGGATTGGCATAGAGGCCCGCCGGTGCATTGGTGAAGCAGGAATTCGTCAGGCCCTTGTTGGCGCCGTAGACCACGCCATAACTGTTGCTGGCGTAGGCACGCACATAGTAGCTTTGGCCCGCAATTAAGCCGGATATGAAGTTGGTGAAGGTGCCAGTGCCTGTGCCGGACTGGTTCTTGTTGTCGGCCGTCGTCGGATTCAGACTCGTGCCCCAGACCACGCCGCGGTCCGTCACCGCCGCGCCGCCGCCGTCGGTCACGTTGCCGCCGCCCTTGGCGCTGGACTGTGTGATTTCGCTCGGATCGTCGGTCGTCACAATGGGCAGATTGGGATCGAGCCGCCGGCCCAGGGCGCCATTGGCCTGCAGATCGCTCTGGCTGGCGCTGGTGCTGTTCGTCGCCCGCACCCAATAGTAGAGGTTCACGCCCCCCGTCGCCGACGTGTCGGAGTAGTTGGTCGCGTTCGCCGCCGCCGTGCCCACGAAGACCACCGAGTTGGTGTCATCCTCCGTGTAGCGCCAGATGCTGTAGGCCGTCTCGCCGGTGCCATCCGTCCACTGCACCTCGATCTTGGTGTTATACAGGTCATAGCTGGACGTCACGCCGGTCACGGTCGCCAGTTTGCGGTAGCCGGTATCCGCCGTGCTGTAGGCGCTCTGGCTGGTGCTGGTGCTGTTCGACGCCACCACCCAGTAGTAGTAGAGCTGGCCGGCGGTCGCAGTGGTGTCCGCATAGCCGCTGGTCTGCACGCCCAGTTCGGTCGCGCCCGTTGGGTCGGAATCCGTGTCGCGGAAGATCTTGTAGGCCGTCGCCCCCGTCGCCGCATCCCACGTAATGGTTACGTTGTCAGTGGAAGTCCCATCCGTCGCCGCCACGTTCGCCGGCGGCGACAGGGCGCGGTAGCCGCTGTTGCTGGCGCTGAACGGACTGCTGCCGGCATCGTTCGTTGCCGTGATCCAGTACCAGTAGAGTTGGCCGGGCGTCGCCGACGTGTCGCTATAGTTCGTCGCATTAACGGCATTCGTGTAGATGGCCGTCGCGGTGTTGGTGGCGGCCGACGTGCTCCGCCAGATCACATATCCTGTTTCCGTGGAATTATCATTCCAGGTCAAGGCCACCTGCGCGGTGCTCGTACCATCCGACGCATCCAAACCGGTCGGCTGCGCTGGCGTAGTTGTCAATGTGGTCACCTGACCCGTCGTTGAATTGCCGCTCTGACAGCCGGCGCCCGCTCCTTCCGACCGCAACCGGTAATAGTAGGTCACGCCTTCCGTCAACCCGGTCACGGCCTGGCTTGTGCCCGCCCCCACCAACCGGTTCGAATAGCCGACAACATAACTGGGATTTCCAACGAGAGACATTGTGCCTTGAATCAGAATGTCGTTGCCGGTTCCTTCAAACCCCATGGAACCGCCAGAGGCTCCCCACCAGCCGATCGCCCGGAAGGTTAGCGCACCGGACACATTCTGAAGTCCGGCAACCCCGGTCAGATTGCTGGAAACGGTGATGCCTGTCGTTGCCGTCATTCCATTCGTACCCATCAGGTCGGTCGAATACGAATCGTGGCTCGCGCGCAATACGAGGTTGGATGCACCTGTACCGGAACGTTCAAGCAGCAGAACGATGTTGGTAATGGACAGCATATAGCCGGAGGCCGGCTGGATGGTCCATTCGAAATAGTCGCCGGCTGCCATCGCAGTCGAAGCGTCGACATGGTTGCTCCACCCTTGTGCGTTGAACCGGCCGGAATTGGCCGAGGCGGTTAATCCGGTGCCGCGGGTGATGTAGGCTGGCGATTGCATATTCGCCGCGGCATAGGTGGATGTTCCCTGGGTTTCGCTGCCCACGTAGGCCGAAAAATCGAATCCAATCAGGTTGGTACTCACCGGCGTCCCGCCTGTTCCGCCAAAGGCGGAATTGGTGCTGACATCAATATAGTAATTAGTGGCACCGCCGGCAGCTGCCCAATTCGCCGTGAAGTCGGTGCTGTTGGTGGGATTGGCATAGAGACCGGTCGGCGCGGACGGCGAAATCGTCGAGTCGTTGTCCGTCACGCCGGTGGCCGAATAGTTCGTGCCGTTGTACGACCAGGCCTTGTAATAGTACGGCGAACACGAGGTCAGGCCCGAGTGCGTTTGCGGCGAGGCACTGCCGCTATACACCACGAAGCCGCCCGCGAAGGCATTGCCCACCGCCGGAACCGTGCCCGTCGGCGTGCCGAATGTTCCGTCGGTGTCATATACGATCACCACCGGGTCTGAATTCGCGTTCAGGGCGAAGGTCAGTTGCAGCGAAGCAGCGTTCGTCTGCGTGATCACCAGCGATGTCGGCGCCGCCGGGGTGCGGGCGGTGAAGTTGAGGTAGATGTCGTTGCCGCTCTGGCTGACGCTGAAGCTGCCGCCGTTCTGCGCCGCCAGGAAGTTGTTGGTGTTGATCGCGAACCGGCCGGCGGCGAAGTTGGCCACCGAGGCGCCGCCCATGATCTTCCAGCTGTAGCCCGCGGCCGAGCTGAAGCCCGTGGGCGTGCCGTAGAGGTTCAGGGTGAAGGTGCCGCTGGCGTTGGCGGTGATCGCGCCGGAGGCCGTGATCAAGTCCCAATCCGTTCCTGCCGTGCCGGAAGCCGCCGCCATGTCGATGCGCATCGCGCCGGTGTCGTTCAGCGTCAGCGTGCCGCAAGGCAGGTTCGTCCGGCCCGCCGCTGCATTGCCAGGATCCACCGTGCCCGTCACTGTCAGGTTGCCGACCGGGCCATCGCCCATCAGGGTCGCGCCTGAAGCGACCGAAACCGCCGAGTTCGCCGCCGAGCCGCTCACCAGCAGCGTGCCGGCACCCACTGTGGTGTTCCCGCTGTAACTGCATGTGCCGGAAAGGGTCAGGATCCCCGCCCCGTTCTTCGTCAGCGTCCCCGTCCCCGAGATCGCCCCGGAGTAGCTCACGTCGTCCGAGCGGTACCAGACCAGCGTGCCGTTGTTCTCCAGATCCGCCGAGATCGACCCGGAAGTCCCGTTGTTGCCGATCTGCACCGTGCCGGCGCTGTTGGTCATCTTGCCGCTGAAGGTGTTCGCGCCCGTCAGGATCAAGGTGCCCGTGCCCGTCTTGCCCAAGGCCCCCGTGCCGGAGATCGGCGCCGGATTGGTCAGCACCAGGCTGTCGTCCACGTCGAGGGTGCCGTTGTTGGCGCCGAGCGTCGTGGAATAATATTGATTAAGGGCGAACGACGCCGTCACTTTCAAGGTGCCGCCGTTGAGCGTGATCTTGTTCGCATAGGCCCCGGCCGGGTCTTCGCCCAGGTTCCGGGACGCCGCGATGCTCACCGTGCCGCCCTCGACCGTCACCTTCTTGTCGTGCGTGTTCGTGCCCGACATCACCAGGGTGCCCGCCCCCGTCTTGGTCAGTTCGCCGCCGCCCGTCCCGCTCATGGTCCCGCTGAAGGTCAGCGTCTTGCCGCTGGCCACGTCCACCGTGAACCGGTCGTCGTCCGTCTCGTTGTTCGTGATGGCGCCGCTCAAGGCCGCCGTTTCCGTCGCCCGGATGATCTTCACGCCGGTGCTTTCCGTCCGGATCGTCACGTTGTTGGCCACCGTGATCGCCGAAGCCAGCTTCAGGACCGCGGAATAGGTGCCCGAATCCTGCCCGATGTAGATCCCGTCCGTGCCGGCCGCGTTCGCGTGGTTCAGCGTCAGCGTGCCGTTGTCGATGTAGACGCCGCTGTCAAAGGTATTGGCCCCGCCCAGGACGAGTTCGCCGCCCTGGTTCTTCACGATGTCGTAGCTCGAACCGCCGTCCGTGACCACGCCGTTGTAGGTGTTCGTCTTGTTGTCCGCCACACCCCAGTACATCCAGCCCGACAGCGTGATCCCGCGGTTCGCGTTCAGCGTGAAGCTGTCCGCCGCCACCAGCGCCGCCCCGCTGGTCGTGATCTTGAGGTGCGCGTTCGACACCGACCCCGGCGCCGTGCCCAGCGCGCTGTCCGTGTAGACCTGCAGCGTGCCGCCCTGGATCTCCGTGTCCAGCGTGTACGTGTTCGTGTTGCCCAGCGTGACCGTCCCGCTGCCCGACTTGATCAGCCGGTTCGGGCTGACCAGGTTGGTGCACTTGGCATTCAGGCCGTCCGTGATCTTGCCGTAGATCGTCCGGGTGCCGTTGTCCGCGCCGAACGTCACGTAGCCCAGGTTGGTGACCGTGGTGTCCTGCGACCAGAAGGCGTCGCGCTCCGCGCCATCCGCCCAGTCGTCGAAGTAATAGAGGGCGTAGCCGTCGATGTGGTCCGTGTCCGCCGGGCTGCCGATCATGGTCAGGTCGTACTTCGGCGTCTGGCCCACGATGTTCGCCGTGAATTCCTTGGACGACAGGACGTAGTACTCCAGCGTGAGGATGGTCGAATAGGCCCACGGCTTGATGCCTGACCAGCTCGAGGCCCCGGCCTGGGACGTCACGTAGAGGTCGCCGTAGCTGTTGCCGCACTCGATGTAGCCGCGCGTGTTGTTCGTGCGGTTCGCCCACGAACCCGTCCCGGCGCCATCGTTCAGCGACACGCCCAGGAGGCCGTACGGCGAATAGCCGCGCACGCTGACGCGGAACCGGTCGCCCGGCTGCAGTTCGCGCGGCCCGCCGCCGCCGTTGCCGTCCGTCCGGAAATTCCGCCAGGCCACAACTTGCTTGTTGCCGCCGTGCGCCCACATCCCCAGGTTCGTCGTCCCGCTGTCGAAGATGTCGCCGCCGTCCGTGAACTTGGTGTAGTACGTGGCTTGTTGCGCCAGCGCCACTTCGCCCGGCACGCAGGTCGCCGAAGCCGTCATCTGGTTGCCGCTGAGCGGGGTCCCGCCGATGTAGTAGTTCACGCCGGTGCCGGAGCCGTTGTATTCGAACACCGTCACGTAGTAGGTCGTGTCTGCCGTCAGGCCCGTCAGCGTGAAGTTCGTCGCCGTCCCGTTGTAGCAGATCTTGTTGCCGCTGCCCTGGTCGGTCGCGCTCGAGAAGTTCGTGTTCACGCCCGTGGGCGCCGTGCCGTCTGCCGGCGTCCAGCTCGTGGCCGAACCCTGCCGCACCACCACGATCCGGCTCGCGCCGTTGCCGTTCGCCCAGCTGATCGTCATCTGCGTGTCGCTCACCCCCGTGAACAGCAGGCTGGTGGCATGCGAAGTCGGCTCCGCCGCCATCGTCGCCTGGTTCCCCGTCGCCGGACTCGTCTGCCGGTAGTTGATCCCCTGGTCCACCCCGCTGTCCGCCGCCGTCCCCTTGTACGCGAACACTTCCACATAATACGTCGTCGCCGCCGACAGGTTCGTCACCACCACGGACGTGCCCGCCCCGCGGTACACCACGTAGCTCGAGCTGCCCAGGTCCGCCCCGCTCCCGAACGTCGCGCTGGCTGAATGCAGCGTGCCATCCGTCGGGTCGCTCACCGTCGCGTTCGAGGCGCGCATCACGACGATCGCCCCGTCGCTGTCCGCGCCGCCCGTCCACGATACCGTCATCCCGGAGGGCGACACGCCCGAAATCACCACGCTGGAGGCTTCGCCCGGCTCGGTGTAGAAGCTGCCGTCCGGCGAATACGCAAGGCCCACCGCGTTCGACGCGTAGCCGCGGTAGTAGTACTTCGTGCCCTGGCTCAGGCCCGACCGCGCCTGCGTGAACGCGCCCGCCGCCGTCCCGCCTTCCGCCAGCAGGTTCCCCGTCGGGCTCGCCGACGTGCCCCACACCGTGCCCCGCTGCGTGATCGCCACCCCGCCCGTCGCCGAGATCGTCGCCCCCAGCGTCGCCCCCGTCTGGTCGATCGCCGTCGCCGTCGGCGATGTCAGCGTCGGCACCGTGATCACCGTCTGCGGGTTGCCCGCCGCCGTTCCGCTCTCCGTGCCCGTCGGCGTCACGTCGCCCGCCGCCCCGATGCTGCAGGTGATCGTCCGCCCCGCCGTCGGCGCCGCCGCCACGTTCGCGATCACC
>CAZMOR010000131.1:0-31640 GCA_964567795.1 uncultured Verrucomicrobiota bacterium | reverse complement strand
TTCATCGAATTCGTGCAGGAGGAATCCTGCGGCAAGTGCGTGCCGTGCCGGGTGGGCACCAAGCGCATGGGCGAGATCCTGCAGCGCATCTGCGCGGGCGAAGGCGAAATGGAGGACCTCCGGCGCCTCGAGGAGCTGGGTGCGTTCATCAAGGAATCCTCGCTGTGCGGGCTGGGCCAGACGGCGCCGAACCCGGTGCTGTCGACGCTCCGGCACTTCCGCGGGGAGTACGTGCAGCACATCCGCGACAAGCACTGCGCGGCAGGCGTGTGCCCGGGGCTGGTGCTGGCGCCGTGCCTGAGCGCGTGCCCGGCGGGCGTGTACGTGCCGGGCTTCGTCGCGTTGACGGGCGAAGGCCGCTACGCGGAGGCGCTGAAGCTGCACCGCGAGCGCAATCCGTTCGCGGCCATTTGCGCGCGCGTATGCTTCCACACGTGCGAGGACCACTGCCGGCGCAGTTCGCTGGACGAATCCGTCGCGATCCGCGGCATCAAGCGTTTCATGGTGGACCAGGAAGTGACGATCGTGAAGCCGGAGGTGCGCGAGAATGCCGCCAACGCGGCGCGCCAGGTGGCCGTGGTCGGCGCGGGGCCGGCGGGGCTGACGTGCGCCTATTTCCTGGCGCGGCTGGGCTACAAGCCGGTGGTGTACGAGGCCGAACCGCGGCCGGGCGGCATGCTGGTGCAGGCGATTCCCGCCTACCGCCTGCCGCGCGAGACGCTCGCGCGCGAAATCCGCATGATCGAATCGCTGGGCGTTGAAATTCGGACCCTGCAGCGGCTGGGCCGGGACTTCACGCTGCAGAGCCTGCGCGACGGCGGCTGCGAGGCCGTGTTTCTCGCCGTCGGCGCGCCGGACGGACTGTCGCTGGAAATTCTGGGCCATGACGCCAAGGGCGTGGTGGAGTCGATGGAATTCCTGCGGCAGTACAACATCCGCGGGTCGGTGCCGGTGGGCCGGGAGGTCGTGGTGATCGGCGGCGGCAATGCGGCGATCGACGCGGCGCGGACGGCGCTGCGGCTCGGCGCGGAGCATGTGACGGTGGTCTACCGCCGCACGCGCGAGCAGATGCCCGCCTACGCCGAGGAGATTGAGGAAGCGCAGCAGGAGGGCGTGGAACTGCGCACGCTGTGCGCGCCGGAGGAGTTCACGGTCAAGGACGGGCGGATCACCGGACTCGTGTGCCGGCACATGACGCTGGGCGAATTCGACCGCAGCGGCCGGCGCCGGGCGCAGGCCGGGGAAGGCGACGCCGTCGAGACGATTCCTTGCGACCAGGCGATCCTGGCCGTGGGGCAGCGGCTGGATGCGGCGGCCGTGCTGGGCAAGCTGGAGGTGCCGCTGAACGGCGGCTGGCTCCAGGCCGATCCGGTCACGGGCCGGACGGCGGTGCCGTGGCTGTTCGCGGGCGGCGACGCCGTCAGCGGGCCGTCGTCCGTCGTGGTGGCCATAGCGTCGGGCGAGCGCGCGGCGGTCGGCATCGACGCGCTGCTGACGGGCGGGAGCCACGCCTTTTGGCGGACCTATCCGGACCTGCCGACGGACTACAATCCGTACGCCGATCCGGTGCCGTATCCGCGCGAGGATCCGAACCTGATCTCGCTGGAACGGCGAAAGAACAACTTCGACGAGGTGGAACAGCCGTGGAACGAGGCCACGGCGCGGCGGCAGGCGCGGCGGTGCCTGCGGTGCGACTACGGCAAGACCGGCAACGTGAGGGGGGCGGCGCCATGATCCAGATCCGCATCAATGACACGCCCATCGGGGCGGTCGAGGGCAGCACGATCCTGCAGGCGGCGCGGATGGCCGGCATCCACATCCCGACGCTATGCTTCCTGGAGAAGCGCGACCCGGTCGGCGCGTGCCGCGTCTGCCTGGTGGAGGTGGAAGGGGCGCGGACGCTGGTGGCGGCGTGCTCCACGCCCTGCACGGAGGGCATGGTGGTCCAGGTGAACAGCCGGCGCGCGCGGACCGCGCGCAAGCAGGTGGTGGAGCTGCTGCTGTCCGAGCACGACGGCAACTGCCAGCTGTGCGAGCGCAACGAGGATTGCGAGCTGCGCAAGCTCGCCAGCGACATGGGGATCCGGACGGTAACCTACGGCGGGCTGCGCGCGGCGCCCCGGCGCGACGAGAGCACCCCGGGCCTGGTGCGCGACAATTCCAAGTGCATCAAGTGCCGCCGGTGCGTGACGGTTTGCAACCAGGTGCAGGGCGTGGGCGCGCTGTTCCCGCAGGGGCGCGGGTTTGCGACGGTGATCGGCCCGGCCTTCGCGGGCGACCTGGACGGCGTGACCTGCGTGCAGTGCGGGCAGTGCGCCGCGGTGTGCCCCGTGGGCGCGATCAGCGAGCACAGCCAGATCGATGCGGTCTGGCAGGCGCTGGACGATCCCGCCAAGACCGTGATCGTGCAGACGGCGCCGGCCATCCGCGCCGCACTGGGCGAGGAGTTCGGCTATCCGCCCGGCACGCGGGTGACCGGCAAGATGGTCACCGCCCTGCGCCAGATGGGCTTTGACGCGGTGTTCGACACGAACTTCGCCGCCGACCTGACCATCATGGAGGAAGGCACGGAGCTGCTGACCCGCCTGAAACGCGCGCTGGTGGACAAGGACCCGACGGCGGCGCTGCCGATGTTCACGAGCTGCTCGCCGGGCTGGATCAACTTCGCGGAGTACTATTATCCGAACTTCCTCGACCATCTCTCGACGTGCAAGTCGCCGCAGCAGATGTTCGGGGCGGTGGCCAAGACCTTCTACGCGGCCAAGATCGGCAAGCAGCCGGAGGACATCGTGGTGGTGTCGATCATGCCGTGCACGGCCAAGAAGTTCGAGGCGGCGCGGCCGGAGATGAACGCCAGCGGCGTGCGCGACGTGGATTACGTGCTGACCACGCGCGAGCTGGCGCGGATGATCCGGCAGGCCAATCTCGCGTTCACCGAGCTGCCGGACGGCGCGATGGACGCGCCGCTGGGGCTGTCGACCGGCGCGGCGGACATCTTCGCCAACACGGGCGGGGTGATGGAAGCCGCGCTGCGCACGGCCTATGAGATCGTGACGGGCCGGCCGCTGCCGGTCGAGAACCTGCACGTGAAGCCCATCGAGGGCCTCGACGGCATCAAGGAGGCGGTGCTGAAGATCGAGGGCACGCAGCCCGCGTGGTCGTTCCTGGAAGGCGTGGAGCTGCGCGTGGCGGTGGCGCACGGGCTGGGCAACACGCGGCGCCTGCTGGAGCGCATCCGGACGGGCGAGGCAAAATACCATTTCGTGGAAGTGATGACCTGCCCCGGCGGTTGCATCGGCGGCGGCGGGCAGCCGCGGTTCACGGACGACAGCGTGCGGCTCAAGCGCATCTCGGCGATCTACGCCGAGGACGAGTCCAAGCAACTGCGCAAGTCGCACGACAATCCGGCGGTGCAGGAGCTCTACCGGGAATTCCTCGGCAAGCCGCTTGGGCACAAGTCGCACGAACTGCTGCACACGCACTACCACGCCAAGGAGCGGCGCTGAACACCCGGCGCCCCCATGCGGGGGCGCGCGGCTCATGCCGCGGGCCCGGAGGCCTTGCCGCGGCAGGCGGGACGGGTCAGGATTCCAGAACTTCGCGCACCTTGTGCGCGATGTCGTCATCCTTGAGAAATGACAGGACGTTGAGCAATTTCTCCGGCGCGCCCTTGAGCATCAGGGCCTGGAGATAGGTGTTGAGCAGGGACTCGCGGTTGAAGGGATCCAGCCGGGCGATGGCGAGAATTTTTTGCCGGATGGTGGTGTCTTCGGCGGCGGCTTGCATGAGCGCGATGAAGTTTTCGTCCTCCGCCAGGAGCGGCCGGTCCTGCCGGCGGGCCTGAAGTTCTTTCCAGCGCGGCAGGCATTTGGCGCAGACACAGGTTTTGTCATCGATGCCTTCCGCGTGGCCGGTCATGACCTCGACTTTTTTCACCGCCGCCTGGCAGCGGATGCATTTCAGGAATGTCGGCAGGCTGGGATAATTCACGGTTTTCTTTCGTGCGGATTCATATTCATTCCGATGCAAACGTAAAAATAGCCAGTCTGGTCAGGTCCTGACAACCGTTAGCATATCAACTCATAAACAAGATACGAACCCAGCAGGACAAACGCTCCGCCTATCCCAAGCAACAAGTTGGCGACAACGTAATAATCCGCCACGAGATAGGCTGTCGATGGATGTTCGGGGTCGAACATGACCGCCACTTTCGCGCCTATTTTCTTGCGACGCCCATAGCTGGGTTCACCCGTGAGAGTAAACTGCGTGCAACCGGCGCAATATTCCACGACGGGACATTGAGTGTCGGAAGCATCATAACCCATCGGTGGTCCGATGACGTAATCCGTCACCGTTCCCTGCGTCGGCATAAAATGAGCCACTCTTTGCTTCAGGCGAGATCGACAGGCCAGGCCGCCAAGGAACAAACCCGTTCCAACCAAGGGAAACAGAAAAACCAGATTCACGAGATGGCCAGTCATGAGCAGCGCATGGGGCGGACGATGCGGTTGAGGAGCGCGCGTCAGCGATTGCCGACAGCCGCCGGTCCGGGCGGGGCTTGCGGTTCTGGTTTCTGGAAAACAAGCCGGTCCTTTTCGTATCTCAAGGTGAGGCCACAGACGCAGGCAATGCTGTTGAGAAATTGATCGGCCGGCATGCCGGAGACGTCGGACTTCTCGACCCAAAAGGTGCCCTCCGGCATTTCGTACGGCAGTTTGTTGCCGATGACTTCGGACACCTGGGCGAGCACCTCGCGAAGATCCTTTTTTTCAAAGGAGATGCGGATTTCATCTTCCAGGTTGCGGCAGACGTCGCGGATGAACAGGAGCTTGTTCAAGCGCTGTTCTGCATCGCGAATTCTCTGGTCAAGCGACTTCCGGCCAAAATCATGTCCGCTCCAGTCGAAGTCCCCGAAATCTGAGGGGAATGCCGGTTCGGTTGACGTAACCGTCGTGACATTGGAACCGTTCACCAGGACCGTCGAGGACGAGAAGGATGAGTATGTTGAACGGTTCGTCACGCCTCCGCCCGAAACTGTGTTCTTCTTGTAGTTGATGCCTTGCGCTCCGCTGGCCGCAACCAGCAGGATCAGAAGCGCTCCCGCGAAGCCCATGGGTTTCATATCCGCCCTCCTTCCGGCGGCCGCATTCAAACGGCCCCCTGAATGACGCAGAGGCTAGTGAACGAACCGGTGGGTGTCAAGGTGCCGGAGCCGGCACAGGGGGGGCTCGGGGCCGGGAAGGGCGGAAAAGGCCTGAAAAAGGCGCTTTGGCGGCGTTTTCCCGGTGACGGAGGCGGGTTTCGAGGAGACGGATCCGGATTGCGGACAAGCCTCCGGAACAAACGTGAGCCGCGAGTCCCCGCATGGGGGGAAGCGGTGCGGGCCTAGTTGGCCGCGCCGAGGAGGTGGTAGAGCAGGTTGTTGGCGACGGCCTGCGGCAGCAGGAGAATCGAGCGGAAGAGCGGCGTGCCGTCGGGACCTTCGGTGAAGTCGGCGGTTTCGGAGTCGATGCGCAGGGTGCCTTCGCCCTTGAGGGTGCGGTGCGAGGCGCGGACGTCGCCTTTTTCGGGCAGGGCGCGGCCGGTGACGAAGTCCATGATCTTGGAGACGGTGGAGAAGGTCATTGGCGAGGACTGCAGGGGCGGCGCGGGCTTTTCATCGATGAGTTGGACGGCGACGAGCCGGTCCTCGCAATCGGTGATGAGGCGGAGGGTGGGATAGGGCGGCTGGCCGGGGCCGATGGCGCCGAGGCGGCCGGCATTGAGGGTGCGCATAAAGAAACCGCCGTAGGGGAACGGGGCGCCTTCGATGGGGATGCGCTGCACGTCGGTTTTGACGCCGATGGCGCGGAGCGCGTCGGCGACGGGCATGAGCCAGTTGAGGGGGCCGTGGATGTAGAGGCCGGCCTGGGCGCGGGTGTCCGGGCTGGGTTCGGCCACGGTGGAGAGCAGGAAGACGAATTCGGCGGTTTCGGGGCGGTCGATGGGGGCGGGGAGGGTGTCCCAGGCGTAGCCGAACTGCATGTAGCGGGGGGCGAACTTGTCGGCGGGATCGGGGGCGGGGGTGGGATAGGGGGCGAGGGTGGCATGGCGCGTCTTGGGGGCGAGGGCGAAGAGGTTTTTCTTGTCGGCGAGGGTCAGCCGCGCGCGGCGGGCGTCGTTGACGAGTTGGTAGCACTGGTTGGCGTAGAGGGTGACTGGCACGGAAGCGGGGGCCTGGGGCTTGATGGTTTCGAAAAGCAAAGCGGCGTACTGGGCGTCGGAAATGATGGAGACCAGATCGGGATTCTGGGGATCGGGGGTTTTAAGGGCGGCCTGGTAGGCGGTCAGCGTCTGGTTGAAGAGATTGGCCGCCTGGATGAAACCGGGATGGTTCCACGCGCCGGGGGTGACGGTGCCGGTGCTGGCGGAAAGGGGCTCGGGTTCGGGCGGCAGCGCGGTTTCAGCGGGTGCCGCTGGCGCGGGCGCCGGAACCGCGGCGGGCTTCGGCGCCGGGGCCGCGGGTTTTTCGCCGACGTTGTGCACGGAGCCGCCGACGGCCACGGCGGGTTTTTCCGCGCCGGGCCGCACGGGACCGCCCTTGAACGCCGACTGGAGCTGGGCCAGGCGTTCGGGATGGCCCCGGAGCGCAAAGAACCAGATGGCCGCGACCACGCCGCCGAGAACGAGCAGGAACAAAAGGAAGTGCAGGAAACCGCCGCCGGACGATTCGGCGATCGAAGCCGTGCCGCGCTTCTGCTTGCCAATCAGGCTGTCGGAACCCGACAGAGTGATCGCCTTCTTGGCGGCGGCGGAGAGATTGATCGTGTGGGCGCGGGCGCCGGGCCGGTGGCGCGGATTGAGCAGGATGGTGCTTTCATCGTCGGCCGGATAAGGCGGCAGGGGGGATTTGCCGGCCAGGATCTGGCGGACGTCCTTGAGGACATCGGCCCAGCCGGCGGGGCGCTTGGCCGGATCCTTGGCGGTCATCTTGGCCAGGAGCCAGCCGTAGGAGACCGGGAGGTGCGGCAGGATTTCGCAGGGGTCGGGGAGATAATCGGACTGCTGGGCTTCGAGGATGGCGGCGAGGGAGCGGCCTTCGAACGGCGGGTTGCCGGTGAGCAGGTGGTAGAGGGTGAGGCCGAGCGAATAGATGTCGGTGCGGCAGTCGGGTTCGCGACCCTCGATCTGTTCGGGGGCGATGTAGGTGGGGGTGCCTTCGATGCTTTCGGAGGGTTCGCGGGTGGCGGCGGAGCCGGCGATGCGCGCCAGGCCCAGGTCGGTCAGTTTCACGGCGCCGTCGGTGCCGAGCAGGATGTTGCCGGGCTTGATGTCGCAGTGGATGAGGCCGGTTTCGCGCCAGGCCGCGTCCAGGGCGCCGGCAATGATATCCACGAGCTTGAGGGCCTGCGCGTGCGCCATGCGCTGGTTTTGCAGGAGCCATTCCGCGAGATTGGTGCCGGCGACGTACTCCATGACGTAGAAGAGGACCCCGTCATGTTCGCCGAAATCCACGATGCCGACGATGGCCGGGTGGGAAAGCTTGGCGGCGGCGCGGGCCTCCTTCTGAAACTGCGCGCGCGCGTTGTCGTCAGCCAGCAGGTCGGGGGAGAGAACCTTGATGGCCACGACGCGGTCGAGGGAAATCTGCTTGGCCAGCCAGACGGTGGAGGTGCCGCCCGCCCCGAGGAGCTGCTGGATTTCATAGCCGGGCAGGACCGGAGGCGTCGGATGGCGGGGCGCGTGTTCCATGGAAATCCATTTTGGAACAAACGCACCGGAAAGGAAACTGCTAAATTGGACGCTTGCCAAGCGGGACGGTTTCCGGTGTGGTAGGCGGACGATGCAGCGGAAGACGGAACAACTGGAAACCCGGTCGGCGGCGGAGACACAGGCCCTGGCCGCGCGGCTGGCGGCGGAGATGCCGCCGGGGACGGTGCTGTGCCTGCACGGCGACCTGGGCGCGGGCAAGACGTGCTTCGTGCAGGGCCTGGCGAAGGCGCTGGGCGTGCGGCGTCCGGTGGGGAGTCCGACATTCACGCTGATCAACGAATACCGCGGGCAAACGCGGCTGGCGCACATCGACCTGTACCGCATCCGGGGCGCGGGCGACGCATTCGGGCTGGGCCTGGAGGAGTATCTGTTCCATTTCGACGGTATCGTGGCGATCGAATGGGCCGAGCGGGTGGCGGAGCTGCTGCCGGAGGAATGCTGGCATGTGCGGCTGGGGGCGGGCACGGGGGACGAAACGCGCCAGGTGACGGTGGACCGGCCGGTTTGACGCCGCCCGGATGCGGGGAATCGCGGCTTGCGGTGAACGGCTATTCCGGCTGGCCGGCGTTTTCCAACCAGGCCAGGGCTTCCGCCCGGCTGCGGAAAACGCCATGCTCGACCGGATGGTTTTTCAGTTCGGCCATGGATTCATACATCCGGGCGAGGCCAAAGCCCAGGTCGCTCGGCACCACCAGCGCGGTTTTGCCGCCCCGGCGCAGATGGGCATAGGCCTTGGCCGCCGCCAGCACGGCGGCCAGTTGTTCGAGCCGCGCGTCCTGCAGGTTGCTGCCGGAAAAGTCCCAGAGGGCTTTTGACGTGCACGTCGTGGCGTAGAAATCGCGCAGGCCGCGAATGACATCTTCCGATGTGACCGTACCGGTGACCACCAGCAAGGTGGTGTCCCGGTCTTTGTCAGTGGTGGTCTGGATCTGGGCCATGACGGAAGTCCAAGCTACGCTTGTAGCCGATATCCGTCAACAGGGGGTCCGCGCGTTTTACGCCCAGGGATTCTTGCGGGCGGCCAGGCGGGCGGCCCAGTCGAGGGCGGTGCGGGTGCTGGCGGGATCGGCGATGCCCCGGCCGGCGATATCAAACGCCGTGCCGTGGTCGGGGGAGGTGCGGATGATGGGCAGGCCCAGAGTCAGGTTCACGCCGCTTTCGAAGGAAAGCATCTTCATCGGGCCGAGACCCTGGTCGTGGTACATGGCGACGACGGCGTCGAACCGGCCGGCGAGATGCTGATGGAAGATGGCATCCGCGGGGATGGGGCCGGACACATTCCAGCCGCGCTTGCGGCAGCGGGCTAGGGCGGGGGCGATGACCGTCTGTTCCTCGGTGCCGAGGGCGCCCCCGTCGCCGGCGTGCGGGTTCAGGCCGCAGACACCGATGCGCGCGCGCCGGAAGCCCATCCAGGGCAGGGCGCGCGCGAGCATTTCGACTGCTTCCACGATGGCGTCGGCCGTGAGGGCATCGGCGACCTTGCGCAGCGGCAGGTGGCGAGTGGCCAGGACGACGCGGATTTTGTCGCCGAACAGCATCATGGCATAGCGGCGGGTGCCGGTGAGGCGCGCGAGGAGTTCGGTGTGTCCGGGTTCGCGGATGCCGGCGAGATGAAACGCCTCCTTGCTGATGGGGGCGGTCACGATGGCGTCCAGGCGCCGGTTCTGCGCGGCGGCGGCGGCGGAAAGGATGTAGGCATACGCGGCGCGCGCGGCATCGGCGCGGACCCGGCCCGGACGGTCGGCCGGCGGCGGCGCCATGTCGGGGTCCCACGTGCAGCGGCGCGGCAACGGCGGTTCGAGATCCGGCACTTCCGGCGGCAGATTCCGGCCCAGCCGCGCGGCGGCGCGCTCCCAGACGGCGCGGTGGCCGATAAGCACGAGGCGGCGGTTGGCGGGCTGGGGCTGGAGCGCGGCCTTGAGGGCGACTTCGGGGCCGATGCCGTTGGGGTCGCCGGCGGTGAGGCCGATGGCGAGGGGTTTCATGGGCACCTCAATCAAACAGGTCGTGGTCGAAGAGCTGGACGTAGTATTTGGCGCGGAGAGAATCGATCCAGGCCTGGTTCAGGCGGTCGAATTGCGCCGCCCGCAGCTGCTTTTCCAGTTCAGGGGCGACTTCGTCGAACGACCGGGTGCGGGCTTCCTGGCGCTCCGCGAGCTGGACGAGATAGATTTCGCCGCCGATCTCCAGCGGGGCGGAGATGTCGCCCGGGGCCAGGGCCGCGACCGCGGCGCGGAGTTGTTCGTTGAGACTGGAGTTGTCGAGCCATTCGCCGTCATCCTGCAAGGTGATCCCGGCGGCCGCGGCGTTGGTGAAAGTCACATCGCCGTTGAGGATGCGGGTGCGCAGGGCGTCTGCGGCGGCGCGGGATTCATCCACGGTCTTGCCGGCGAAGGCCAGGGAACGCAGCCGGACGCGTTCGGGCAGGGAGAACTCCGTGAGCTTGCGTTCGTTGTAAGCCTGCTGCAGATCCAGGGGCGTGATCAGGATCTTGGCCACGACTTCCCGCTGGCGCATGATCTGGACGACGAGCTGGTCCTTGATCTGCTTGTGCCACTCGGAATAGGTCAGGCGCTGATCCGCCAGCGCTTTCAAGAAAGCGGTGCGGTCGTTGTTGAACTGGTCGTGGATGACGGAATTGACATGGTCTTCCACGGCGCGGTCGGGCAACGTGCCGCCCTGGGTCTCGAAGTCCATCAGGACGAGTTCGGATTCAATCAGGTTGCTGCGGGTGGAGTTGAACTGCGCGAGCATGTGCTGTTCGAGATCGCGGCCCGTGTATTCGGTCAGCAGGCGTTCCTGGGCCGGCTGCATGGCGGCGAGGACATCGCCAACCGTGACGACCTTGCCGTTCACCACGGCGGCATAGCTGTCGAGGAGGATGCCGGAGGCCGGGACTTCCTGGGCGCCGGCGGCCGCGGTGCAGAGCAGGGCGGCCACGAGAATGGAACATCGATTCATGCGCGGCATGATAGGACAAGCGGGCGCGCGGATGCAAGGATGCGGATTGAAAAGGCGGCAGGGATGCCGTAGGCTCGCTTTTCATGAGGAAAACCGTGGTCATCCGGGTGGCCCTGGCCGGCCTGCTGGGCGGCGCCGCCGGCGCGCCGGGTCGGGATATTCCCGTGTACCGCGAATATACCCAGCCGATTTCCTTCTATGACGAACAGGGGGAACGGACGACGTTTGCCGCGGTGGCGCCCGATCTGGCCATGTGGCAGGCCGTGCGCGGCCAACAGGCGCAGGACGCCATGCTGGGCAAGGAGACCCCGTTGACCTTTGGGTTCATCAGTGCCGGGGCGATCTATCGCCAGGAGCGGGCGCTCCCCGGAAAATTGTCCGCGCCGGTGTCTGCGCGGGACAACCGCAGCGGGCAGCGGAATACCTCCGGGCGCAACTGGCTGGTGAAAAGTCTTTCGCTGCCCAGTCTGGGGCAATCTTCGAGCAATGCGGCCGCGGCCGCCATATCCGGGAATGAGGATCAGGATTCCGGCTGGGGGTGGCTGGCCAATGATGTTGCGCAGGCCTCCGGCGATTCCAGCCAAGCCGCCATCCTGCCGGAAGATCTGTTGAACGATGCCGAGGAGGCTAACCCCTTGGCCCGGCAGCAGAATGCCCTCGCGGACCAGGCCAATCCGTTCCGGCGTGCGGAGACCGGAACCGCGGCGGGCCAACCGGGGGATGCGGAGTCCAAGGCGGATTCTACGGCCGGCACGGATGGAACCCGCGCGGATCCGCTGTCCGCCGGCACCTCCGCCCGCGAGACCCCCACTCAGGCGGAAGCCCGGCAACCGAATCCAAACGACTTCGGCGCGGCCGACAGTTACCGGGCGCTCGCGGCTCCCGAACTGCCGCAAACGCGGCAGTTGATCGATCAATATAAAACGGAGATTCGTTCGGATTTCACCGCGATCCGGTCGTCGCTGACCCCGTCGGCATCCGGGGCGGGCGAAGGGGCCTCTCTGGTTCGTTCCGACCGGGCGGTCATGGATTTGACCGCTGGCGCGGACGCCACCGCCGGGCGGTCGGATTGGGGTTGGAGCACCCCGGCCGCGCGCGGGATGGGCCCGGTGGAGGGCGGGGCGGCCTGGGGCGGGGGCTGGAACATCCAAGGCACGGGGGGGGGGCTGTGGCCCCAGGTCAAATCACCGACGGAATCCGTTGTGCCGGTTTCGACGCCGCGCGCCACGCCGTCGGCGATTTCCAGTGGCGGCTATAAGCCGGCCTGGTATTGATATTTTGAGTGGTTCAAGGCCGCAAAATCAGCGGTTTTTCAACGCCTTTGGCTTGACGGGGCCGGAATTCACGCCCAAACTCCGAAATGTGGAAACCGACGTGTTCAACGAGGCCGCGCGGGATGGCCAAAGGAAAACAGCATGAAACAGACAGCCTGGGGTTTGGTAATGGCCACCGGGAAGGCCGAACAGATTTCAGCGGAGATTGAAACCGCATTTCTCTACCTGAACGACCGCCCGGTGCTGGCCTACTCGCTGGCGGCATTTAATCAATGTCCGGATATCGACGGGATCATCGTGGTCGTGAGCCGGGACCGCGCGGAAAGCGTGCTGGGGATGGTGCAGTTGTTCGGTTTTGCAAAGGTGAAGAAAATCGTGGTGGGCGGGGCGAAGCGCGCGGCCTCGATGGCGGCCGGGCTCGAGCATGTGGATGATGAAGTGGAATGGGTGTGCGTGCATGATGCATCGCGCCCGATGGTCAAGCCGGACCTGATCTCCGAAACCGTCCGGACGGCGCGCCGGCATGGCTCCGGGGTCGCCGCCGTGGAAATTCCGGATGCCGTCGTGGCCGCGCAGAAGGGCGTGCTGGAAGCGCGGCTGGACACGGCGGGCCGGTTATGGATGGCGATTTCGCCGCAGACCTGGTCGCGGACGGCGCTGGTGAAGGCGTATCCGAAGGCCGCCAAGAGCCGCAAGAATTTTGACGACGATCTGGAAGCGATGTTGGCGGCGAAAATTTCTCCGCGGCTCGTGCCGACCACGGCGATTTCGCTGCGCATCCGCTCGGCGGAGGATCTGGCACCGGCCCTGGCGCTCATGAAATAAGCCGGAGTTCCGCGCCGGATTTCAGCCGGAAAAATCTGTGAAATAGTATTGCATTTCCGCGTCATTTGGAGCATAAACGCGAACCAGATTGGGAATGTGAACGGAAAAACCCATCTCAAAAAGAAACAGAAGAACAAGGAGTACTGGTTATGGCGAAGGCGATGACGAAGAGTCAGATTGTGGCCGCGGTGGCGGAAAAGGCTGAGATCACGAAGAAGCAGGCCGGCATTGCGTTGGAAGCCCTTTCGGCTCTGGCGTACAAGAACGCGAAGAACGGCTTCACCGTTCCCGGCTTGGGCAAGCTCGTCCTGGTGAATCGCAAGGCTCGCATGGGCCGCAATCCCGCGACCGGCGAAGTGATCCAGATCAAGGCCAAGAAGGTCGTGAAGTTCCGCGTCGCCAAGGCGGCGAAGGACGCGATCCTGGGCGCCAAGTAATTCATCCGTTCGGATGATTCCAAAGCCGCGGCAAACGCCGCGGCTTTTTTTTGTCCTGCCGGGTTTGCCGGCGGGATTTCATTTTTTAGTGAGGGGGCGGGCGGGGAGGGGGAAAATTCGACCGACAGCCGGAACTTGTTTCCGTGCAGTGCCACTTTTTCACTCCCCATGATGACTATCTCAGAAGCCGCGATTGTCGGCGAGGATGCCAGCGGCTTCCCATGCCACATTTCTTAGCTAAATTTGGTCAACAAAGTCAAAATGGCGGCATTTAATTATTCATATCCAATTGCGATATAGTAAGTAACACAAGTAATGGCGCGGATTAAGCATGCGCGCCGAATGGGCATAACATAATATTAATAATAGATGTTGCACATAACACAATCTTAATATATGTTAACAGAGTCAAACACATCCTTAACAATACGGCCAACATTCGTTCAGAAGCGCAACAATGAACCGGTCAACCAAGTTTCTCCGCCTGAATATCGTTTGCGCCCAAATCTTGATGACTCTGATGGCGCGTGCAGGCGGGGACAGTTTTCCATCGGGTGCATCCACCTCCCGGGCGTGGGGGGATATAGCCGGTGCGCAGGGGTGGTGGACCGGCACGGAAGGCCGGGTGGTCTGGCAATTCAGGGATGCATGGGGTGTCGCGGGGATCAACGTGTACCGTCTGGATGAGGCGTCGGGCGGGCCCACCCGCCTGAACGCAGAATTGATCCCCATTCAATTTTACACGGTCAATGCATCGTACGGGGTGACAGATCCGCTGGCAGTTGAAAACGGGACCGGCACCTACCGGTTCGAGGGGCTGGATTTTTCGGGGAATCGCATTGAATTGGGGGATTACCCGGTGGAATTTGCCGCCGGGCCCATGCCGGGAGCGGAAGGGCGCGCCAGCCGCACCGTCCTGCCGGTAAAACGGACAAGTCTACCGGAGGCCCCCGCCGTCTCCCCGGTCATGAAAGTTCAATTTTCAGAGGAAGGCATTTACGGGGTCAGCCTGGCGGCCATTGCCACGGCCATGGGGTGTTCTCTGGCCGAAGTCGAAATGACGGCCGCGACCAACGGGTTGAACATCACACGGCAGAACGAAGCGGTTCCATACGTTTACGATGGACCGCGCCAACGGCTTGTGTTTTTCGGGAACCCGTCAACCAACTGGTACACGCGCACGGCCGCCTACATGATTCAGGCGGGCGCAGGGGTGGCCATGCCGCGGCGGGAGCCGAATGCCACTGCCGGAACGACGGTATTTCCAGTCCGCTTTCGTTCCGAGCAGGATGCATATCCGTTTGATGGGGCCGTGCTCCGGCCTGCGGATTACTACTACTGGAATTACATCGTCAGCACCACGAACCCCGCCTCGAACCGGGTGAATTTTGCGGTCAATCTGGATGGCTATGAAACCGGGGCGTTGACCTTGCAGGTGGATGTGCAGGGCTGGTCGAAAAGCAGCACGCAAAATCCGGATCATCGCGCCGAGTTCTGGTTGAACGGCACCTATGCAGGTGCGATTTCGTTCGACGACCAGAATGCCGCCACCGCCATCCTGGATATTCCGGCAGGAGTGGCATCCAATGGGATCAATCAATTGACAGTTCGCGGCGCCCTGACCAATGCAGCCAACTACAGTTATTTCATTCTGGACGGTGTCACGGCGGTGTATGGCCGCAAGCTGGCCCCGCGCCTGGATGGCGGCACTGTGATCATCGGGAGTGCGGCGGCGCCCGTGTCCGCCGCCTTGTTCCAGGAGCCTTTTGCCCTGGCGTTGGATGGGGCGGGAAATGCAACCTGGATCGCCAACGGGGGCGGGGAATTGCCGGACAAGGCTTGGGCGGCGGCCTCGACCAACGAGCGGTTTGCGGTGATTGAGGCCGATGGCATTCCCGAACTGCAGCCGCAGCCGGTGGCGGCGGATGCCTGGTTCTTGGCGGCCACCAACCGGATTGATTATCTGGTGCTCACATCGCGGGGGCTGGCTTCTGCGGCGCAGGCCCTGGTAGAGTATCGCGCCAGCCAGGGGCTGCGCGCGGGCCTGGCCGTTTTCGAAGATGTCTGCGATGTGATGGCGGGCGGCCTGCGCACGCCGGAAGCGATTCCGGCTTTGCTGCGCTATGCCGCCACGAATTGGGCGGAATCGCCCCAGATGGTGGTGCTGGCCGGCAATGGCCACTACGATTATCTGAATGCCTTCAACACCGAAACGAATCCTTTGCCTCCGTTGCTGTATCAGGCCTCCGATGGATTATATGCCGCGGACGGACTATTGGCGGACGTGGGCGGCGACGAACTGCCGGATGTGGCCATCGGGCGCCTGCCGGCCCTGACCACGAATGACCTGGCCGGAATGATCGCCAAGATCCAGGCGTATGAAGCTGCTTCCGGTTCGAGCTGGCAAAGCCAACTGATCTTTGCCGCCGACAAGGCGGATGCCGCCGGAAACTTTTCCGCCTCGGTTACGCGATTTACAAACCTGGTGCAGAATCCGTGGACGGTGTCGAACCGGATTGACCTGGATACGATGGCCATCACGCCGGCGCGGTCCGCCCTGCTGGCGGGCTTCAACGCCGGCGCGGGCATGATCCACTATTCCGGGCATGGTTATGCCACCAAGTGGAGTTCATCGGGGCTGTTGACCACGACGGATGCCAACGGGATGGCCAACGCGCGTCAACCGGTCGTGGTTTCGCTGTGCTGCCTGGCCGGGCATTTTGAAGCACCGGCGGTCAACAGTTTGGCAGAAGCCTTGATGCAGCGGGCGGCTGGCGGCGCCGTGGCGGTCTGGGCCTCTTCGGGGCTTCCGCTGAATGCGCCGGCAACCGACCTGGGCGCGGCTTTCTACAGCCATGTCTTCCAGCAAGGAGCCGGGCGCCTCGGCCGGGCCATCCTGCTGGCGCGCCGCTCCCTGCCGGGCGATATGTTTACGCGCGATACTTTTGCGACCTACAACCTGCTGGGTGATCCGGCCCTGCAGATGGCCGGAGGAATGGGCACCCCGACCAACCTGCCGGCCCAGATATTTTTACGCGGCCTGGATCAGACCTTCGCCGGCACACCCCGGTATGCGACCGCCACGACCATGCCCGCCGGCTTGGCGGTAAAAATGACCTATGCCGGACAGGTGTCCGCGCCGACGGCTGCCGGTGAATATGCCGTGACCGCCACGGTGGCGACGGCATATTTTTCCGGCCTGGCAACGGGTACGTTGACCGTGGCCCATGCGACGGCTTCCGTGAGCCTGGACCAATTGAACCAGACGTATGACGGTTTTCCCAAGACGGTCACGGCGGTCACCGTGCCTGCCGGTCTGGCGGTGGAGTACACGTACAACGGGTCGCCGGTTGCGCCAACCGCGGCCGGCACCTATATCGTGACCGGCCGGGTTGACGATGCAAATTGGCAGGGAATTGCAACGGGAACGCTGCTGGTCGCCAAGGCCACTGCGGCGGTTGCCCTGACCAATCTCAACCAAACCTATGATGGCGAAAACCGGACCGCCACAGTCACGACGGTCCCCGGCGGACTGCCCACCAGCATCACCTATGATGGTTCAGAAATGCCGCCGGTTTCCGTCGGCCAGTACGCGGTCACGGCGTCCGTTGTTTCCGCCGATTTCACGGGAGCCGAAACCGGAACCCTGGTGGTGGCGAAGGCGGCGGCCAGCGTCCAGCTGCGCGATCTCGCGCAAACCTATGACGGCACGCCGCGGGTTGTCACGGCGGCAACGGTTCCGGATGAATTGGCCGTGGACATTCGCTATAACGGCCAGGAAAACGCACCGTCCTCGGCGGGCAGCTATGCGGTGTCCGCAACGATCAATGATCCAAACTGGCAAGGGAGCGCCACCGGCATCCTGGAGGTCACCAAGGCCGGCCAGACCATCGATTTTCCTGCCATCGGCGGCCAGTGGACCACAAATATCGTTGCGCTCTCGGCCACGGCGTCCAGCGGTCTGCCGGTTGCCTTCACGGTGCTGTCCGGTCCAGGAGTCATTACCAACGGAACGATCCTGGGGTTTACCGGCACGGGCACGGTGGCGGTTGCCGCGACCCAGTCCGGATCGGCCAATTGGGCTGCCGCTCCGGAGGTTGACCGCACCCTCACAGTTTCCTATTCGCTGCCGATTCCGGAATTCAGCACCGAAAACATCGGGGTCCGGGAAGGGGGCGAGGGCCGGCTTCATGTCCGGCTCCGCAGCAAGCCATCCAGCAGCGTGGTGGTTAGCATGGCCCGCGTGTCCGGCAGCACCAACATTGCCATCAAAGGCGGCGCCTCGCTGACGTTCAAGCAGGCGAATTGGGATACCTTTCAAGTGGTGACACTGGTGGCGGCGCCGGACACCAATGCCCAGAATGAGGTGGCCACGTTCCGGGTGTCGGGAACCGGATTGTCCGATGTGAATCTGACCGCGCAATCATTGGATGATGACCTCGGCCAGAACTGGGCGCTGGCATCGGGCGGGGCCACCATTACGGGAACCCTGGCGTCGAATGTTGCCATGGCCATCGACGGCGTGCATACCTCCAGTGTCAATTGCGGTTATACCATCTGGACCAGCGCGGTACCGGGAACCATGACCTTGGACCTTAAATCCACCGTGACTGTTTCCCGGATGCGGTTGTTGAACTATGACTGGTCGCAACGCCGCCAAAACTACCGGCTGGAAGGTTCCCGGGATGGCGGCAACTGGACGACCATCGTGGATGCGAGCGCGGGGATCCATGCCGGCTGGGAAGAGTGGACCCCTGGCGGCGCGGCGCGGTATTTGCGCTTCACGGGGCTTTCCAATTCCGCCAACTCGTCGGTCGGCATCGCCGAATGGGAGGTGTACGGGACGCCATGGAGCAAAACCCCCGCGGGGGTTTCGCTGGATGATCTGAATCAAATCTATGACGGCACATCCAAGCATGTCCGAGCGACCACGGTGCCGGCTGGCCTGGAGACCGGCATCACCTACAATGGTTCGCCGGCCGCGCCGATCGCGGCCGGGAGCTATACCGCCGTGGTGACCGTGACCGATGCCGAATATTCGGGCGGCGCCACGGGGATCCTGGTCGTAGCCAAGGGGCTTGCGAACATTTCCCTCGACGGATTGGTTCAAACCTATGATGGCAGTTCGCGGGTGGCCACGGTCACCACGGTCCCGGCCGGGCTGACCGTGGCCTGCACCTATGACGGGAGCACCCGCGGCCCGGTGAATGCCGGCAGCTACGCGTTGAGTGGCGTGATAGCCGATCCGAACTACCAGGGAACGGCTTCAGGGACATTCACCATCGCCAAAGCAGAGGCCGCAGTCGAGTTGATGAATCTGAATGCCGTCTACGATGGCACCGCGAAACCCGTCCTGGTGACGACGGAGCCGGAAGGACTGGTGGTCGCGGTCACCTACGACGGTGCCGGGACCGCGCCGGCCGCGGCGGGTGTCTACGCGGTGTCTGCCGCCGTGGACGATGAGAATTACGCGGGCGTGGCCGAGGATACATTGGCCATTGCCCGGGCGGACCAGACCATCGATTTCCCGAATCCGGGCGATCAGTGGAACACCAATGTCCTGGTCTTGAGCGCCACGGCCACCAGCGGCCAGCCGGTGGTTTTTTCCGTGCAGAGCGGTCCGGCGATCATCCCCGGCGGCAACCTCCTGACTTTCACGGGCGGCGGTCTGGTGAACATCGTCGCCATGCAGGCGGGTGACGGCAATTGGAACGCCGCGCCGACTCTAACCAACACCTTCCTTGTTCATGCGAAGACCGTGCCGGTTGTATGCGACACCAGCATCAATGTCCGCGAGGGCGGGGAAGGACGGTTTTTCGTGCGCCTGAACCAGGATCCGGGCCGCAATGTCGTGGTGACGATTACCCGCACGGGCGGCGATAACGGGGTCACGATCCAGAGCGGGGGCGTGCGGACGTTTGATTCCACCTGCTGGAACGACTGGCAGGCGGTGACGCTGGCGGCAACGACGGACGCGGATGCCGACAACGAGACGGCCACCTTCCAGGTATCGCTGCCGGACGGCGGCGAGCAGGTCGTGACGGCGACGGTGCTGGACGGCGACATCGGGAGCAATCTGGCGCTGGCTTCCGGCGGCAGCACGCTGGCCGGCACGCCGGAACTCACAAGCCGGGCCGGCCAGTTGATCGATGGCGTCCACAACGTGAGCACCAACTACGGGTATACGATCTGGACCAACGATTCCAAGGGAACCCTCACGCTGGATCTGCAGGCGCCTGCGACCGTTTCACGCATCCGGCTGCTGAACTGGGACTGGGTGTTCCGGGCGCACCGCTATACGCTGGAATCCTCCGTGGATGGTGCCAATTGGACCATGCTGCGGGATGCTTCGGGCGAGGAACATACGGGCTGGGATGATTGGCCGTTGGACAATGTGCAGCTCCGGTATTTACGGTTCACGGGCGTTTCCAACACCTACAACCAATGCGTGCTGGTGTCGGAACTGGAAGTGTACGGGACCCGCAGCCTTGTCCTGCCGTCGCCGGTTTTGTTGAAGACCAACGTGAATGTGCGCGAAGGCGGCGAAGGCCGGTTCTTTGTTCGCTTGAATCAAGCGCCAGAACACGGGGTGGCGGTGAATATCAGCCGCTGTTCGGGCGCAACCAACCTCACTATTCAAAGCGGATCGGTTCGGACATTCGATGCCTCCTGTTGGGATGTCTGGCAGGCGGTGACGCTGGCGGCGCCGCAGGACGGGAATGCCGATGCGGAAACGGCCGGGTTTGTCGTGTCAATGGCGGGGGCGGCCGACCAGTATGTGACAGCGACGACGCTGGATGACGATATCTCCGAAAACCTGGCGCTCGCCTCAAGCGGTGCCACCGCCACGAAATCCAACGGCAGCCAGCCCGGGGCGGCGATCGATGGCTTGTATAATTACAGCACCAATTACGGGTACACCATCTGGACGAATCTGGCGGCGCCGGGGTTCATCACGGTGGACATGAAGATGACGGCGATGGTTTCACGTGTGCGAGTATTGGGCTGGGACTGGGTCTGCCGAGTGCAGCGGTATCGTTTGGAATCATCGCTGGATGGCACAAACTGGACCCTTCTGGCTGATGCCAGCCGCGAGGACCATGCGGGCTGGGATGACTGGCCTGTGGCCACTCAGGCGATGCGCTATGTCCGGTTCACCGGCCTTTACAGCTCGTACAACCAGTGCGTGTTGGCATCGGAGTTGGAAGTGTATGGCATGCGGCCGGTCGCCCGCCGCGCCTTGCCGGCGGCGGATTCCGTCCGGGAAACCCGGATGGCTTCGACAGAAGACGACGCGCCCTTTCCGTTGACGGTGGTGACCAGTCATGATGGTCCGGAGCATACCAACGGCTGGGCGGCCATCGATGGCGATCCCCAAACATGGTGGGCCGACGCAGCGGGAGACGGAGGGGAATATATCGCCATCGGTTATGATGCCACGGTCTACGCGACCAATGTTGTTGTGGAACTGGCGGAGGAATCAGCGGTTCCGGCCGAGTTCTACCTGAGCCTGGATGGCCGGGAATGGACGGCCTGGGCGGCAGTTCCCCGGCAAGGGCCGGTGGCTTTCAATTATCTGTGGCTGGTTTTCCGAAACGAGGGCGGAACGGGGCCTGGTCCGCGCGTGGCGGAGATCCGGATCGAACGCTAGGAAATTTCTCCAAGGGGAAAGACACATGATCAGCGGTGCGCCGCCGGTTGGCTGGCCGGTGCCGCCGGGCGTTGCGCGTCGAGAACCTCGCGGACCTTGATGGCCAGCGCGCGGGGCGAAAACGGCTTGGGGATGAAAAACACGCCATCTTCAAGGATGCCGTTGCGGGCAATGATGTCGGCGGGATAGCCCGAGATGAACAGGATCCGGATGCCCGGCCAGCGGGCCAGGACGCGGTCGGCCAAGGCCCGGCCGTTCATGCCCGGCATGACGACATCGGTGATCACCAGATCAAACTTGGCGGAGGGTTCGGCCGCCATTTGCAGCGCGCGGGCGGGGCTTTCCATGGCCGTGACCGCATAGCCCAGATTGCGCAGCATCTGGGATGCAATCTGCAGGATGCCGTAATCATCCTCCACCAGCAGGATCGATTCCGTGCCACCCGGGACGGTGGCTGAGTCCCGCGGTCCGGCGTCCGCCGCTTCCACATGCCGGGGCAGGTGAATAGTAAAAACCGAACCCTGGCCGGGAGTGCTGGCCACATCGATGAAGCCGTTGTTCTGGCGCACGATGCCATACACCGTGGCCAGTCCCAGGCCGGTTCCTGCGCCGAATTCCTTGGTGGTGAAAAAGGGTTCAAAGATGCGGCTTAAGGTTTGGGGGTCCATGCCGCAGCCCGTGTCGCGAACGGCGATGCGCACATATTCGCCGGGCACGGCTTCGGTCCGGCCGCGGCCGGCGGCGGCATCCAGCGTGACGCATTCGGTGGCCAGGGTGATTTCGCCCGGACCGGTGATGGCATCCCGGGCGTTCACGCACAGGTTGACCAGAATCTGGTCGATCTGGGCGGGATCCAGCCGGACCGGCCAGAGTTCGCGGGCCGGATGCCAATGCAACAGGATGTTTTCACCGATGAGCCGCTTCAGCATCTTCAACAGGCCGGCGATGGTTTGGTTCAAATCCAGGATCTGCGGAGTAATGGTTTGGCGCCGGGCAAAAGCCAGCAGCTGGCGGGTGAGTTCGGCCGAGCGGTTGGCGGCATTGCGGATTTCCTCCAGATGGGTCAGCACGGGGTTGCCGGCCGGCAGTTTGCCGAGGGCCATGCCGGCATGGCCGAGAATGATCGTGAGCATGTTGTTGAAGTCATGGGCCACGCCGCCGGCCAGGCGCCCGATGGAATCCAGTTTCTGACTTTGCTGAAGCTGGTCGGCCAGCTGCAGCTGTTCCGTGATGTCATGCTTGACCGCCACGAAATTGGTCACGCGGCCGGAACCGTCGGCCACCGGCGAAATGACGGCATCTTCGGTGTAGAGCGTGCCGTTTTTGCGCCGGTTGATGAGCCGTCCCTGCCAGGTCCGGCCGCTGGACAGCAGGTGCCACATGTCGTGATAGAAGGCCGGAGGATGGCGGCCGCTCTGCAGGATGCGGGGATTCTGGCCAAGGGCTTCTTCCCGGCTGTATCCGGTGGTTTTGACAAAGGCCGGATTGACGTATTGTATGCGGGCTTGCGCATCCGTCACCACGATGGATTCGGCCGACTGTTCCAGTGCGGTGGCCAGGCGTTTGAGATCCGCTTGGGCGCGGTTTTGATCCTCCAGAATTCCCAGCAATGCCCGGCGGGCGCGGTTGCTTTCTTCCAGCAGGGCCCGCACCTTGTCCGCGGACTGCTGTTGTTCCGTGATGTCGGTGGAAACCGTGGCGAAGCGGTCGGCCCCGAGCGCCACGGCGGAGATCTGGAAATGTTTCTTCATGGGCTCATAGAAGGTTTCGAACCGGAGGGGCGTGGATGTGCCGACCACCTGGGCATATTCCTTCAAATATGGAGCCGCCGGAGTGCCATAGACCTCGGTCGCCAGGCGCCCGATGGCCCGTTCCCTTGAAATGCCCGTGACCCGGGTAAAGGCGGTGTTGCAATCCGTCAGGCGGTAATTCACGGGCACGCCCTGATCGTCGCAGAGCAACTCGTGCAGGACGACCATTTCATCCATCGACATGAACAAGGCCGCCAGTTTTTCTTCGCTGGCCCGGAGGGATTTTTCAGCCTGCCGGCGGGTGGTGATGTCCTGATCGCTGCCGCGATACCCGCGCAGCGAACCGTCGGCATTCAACAACGGCAGGCCATTGGTAAGCATGCGGAGCTCCCGGCCATCCTTGGTAGCAATGGGATTTTCGAAATCCACAAAGGCCTCTTTCCGGTCGAAGAACCGGAAGGCGGCTTGGCGGAATTCTTCGCGGCCCGGTTCCGGATGCAAATCATAGAAATGTTTCCGGCAGATCAATTCATCCGGCCGGAATCCCAGCACCTGTGCGACCACCGGACTGACGAAGGTGTACAGGCCCGCGGCATCCACCTCCCAGATGATGGTGCGGCTTTGTTCCGCCAGTTCGGCGAAGCGGGATTCACTGGCCTGGAGTTCCGCCTGGTGGAGCCGGAGGGCCCGGCGGCTCTGGTTGAGCCCGGCGGCCAGAAAGCCCAGCAGGATGGCGATCGAAACCAGGCTGGCGGGGAACAGGGCGTGCGCGCCCACCACCCGTTTCCAGTTGTGCGCATCGACATCGAGGCCCAGCAGGATGCGCAGGCCGTGGCCGGGGAGCGCCACCGGCACCATGGCACTGACCCAGGTGCCCCAGCGATCGCGCACGGGGCCTTCGACATCGGCCCGGCCGAGTGCAATGGTTTCCAGCAGCCGGGGGGTGGCTTCGTCATACACCTGGCCCGGCGGGGAGAAGTCTGGCGACGTATCCGGTTCGGCATCCACGAGGAACATCACGGGGCCAGTGGCCTGACGGCCGATCAGGTAGAGAAACCGGTATTTCGGATCGGCCGTGCGGAGGGCCGCCAGTTGTTCCTTGAGCCGGTGATAGGCCGGGGTTCCGGCATCCGCGGCCGTTCCCGTCAGCACGCCGACCAGGTCGGGATTCAGGGAGCGGGCAATCAGGGAGGCTTCATGAAGCAGGTCGGAGCGGAGTTGATGTTCGGCCCGGCGGGCGGAAAATATCACGGTTCCCGCCAGCAGGCCGGCAATGACCAGCCACCAGGGCAGATGGCGGCGGAGGGTATGCAGCCGGAGGATCATGCCTGCGGCTCCTCGCCCGTGGAGTACGGCGGCGGTTCACCCAGGCGGACGGCCAGGACATTGACTTCGCGTTTCAGTTCGGCGACGCGCTCTTCGCGGCCGAGGGTGGCGGCATACCACCGGCGCAATTCGTCCAACTGCTGCGCCATTTGTTCTTCGGCCTGTTTGCGATTCGTGATGTCGAGAATGATGCCGATCAGGCCGACCTGGGAGCCGTGGGCATCCACGACGCTGGCCTTGTGAAACACAACCGTCAGCGGTTTCCCGGCGGTATCGACAAACGGGGCCTCATAGACCTGGGTGCCGGGTTGCCGGTACAATTCCGCATCCTTGCTTTCATAAATTTCCGCCAATTGGGGCGGAACGAGATCGCGCACGGTTTTGCCAATCAACTGCGCCTTGGTCCGGCCGTAGAGTTTTTCGAAGGCTTTATTGAAGCCCATATAACGGCCCTGGCGATCTTTGTAAAAGACCGGACTGGGGATGGTATCCATCAGCAAAATCTGGAATGCCTCGCGCTCCCGGAGGGCGTCTTCGGCGTGTTTGAGCTCGGTGATGTCCAGCAGCACGCCGGTCCACAGAATGCCGCCGGCCGGAGTTTGGCGGGGGTGGGCGGAGCCGCGCAACCACTTGGTCTTGCCGGCCGGAGTGGCCATCCGGAATTCCAGGGACCAGTCGGCCAATTTGGTGGCGGCGGTGGCTATGGAATGTTCGAACAGGGCCCGGTCGCCCACATGCATGGAGTCGAACAACAGACCGGTGAAATTCATACCAGCCGGGGGGCGGCCGAAGAGTGCCTCGCAGCCGGAACTCATGTAAGGCACCTCGAGCAGACCGGTGCGTCCGGTCTGGAGCTGATAGATGACGCCGGGAATGTTGGCCGCGATGTCCTGGAACCGTTCGGCGCTTGCCTGCAAACGCTCATCCGCCCGTTTGCGCGCGGAAATGTCGCGGACCACAAACAGCAATTGCCGGGGCCGGCCATCCGGGTCGCGAATGAACTCCCCGTTGACTTCGATGTCCAGCCGGGTGCCGTCCGCGCGCAGCCCGCGGAATTCGCCCGTGGCCGGGCCGTTGGTTTGAAACATGCCGGCCAGCTTGTCCCGGGCCTTCTCCCGGTCTTCCGGGACCACGAAATCGGCGACCGGCCGGCCGAGCATGTTTTCCGGCCGCTTGTAGGCGAACATTTTCACGGCCGAGGGGGAAACCATCCGGATCCGGCCGTCCAGGTCCGCGATCGTGATGTCGTCCGGCGAGGCGTTGAGAATGGAGCGGTAGCGCTCTTCGCTTTGCTGGAGGGCCAGTTCCATTTTTTTCCGGTCTGTGATATCGGTGGCGATGCCCACGATGCCGACGATCTCGCCGGCCGAATTCCGCCAGGGGACCTTGTGGGCCAGCAGGGTGCGGCGGTGGCCGGCCAGGCGGACCTCTTCGTCGCGCATGCTGGGGCGGCCGGTCTGCATGACCTCGGCGTCGCTGAGCCGGAATTCGGCGGCCAGGGCAGGCGGCAGCAGTTCTGAATCGGTGCGGCCCAGGACTTCGGCGGGCGAGCGACCCAGCAATTCTGCGCCGGCCTGGTTGATGGAGAGATAGCGGCCGTCCGCATCCTTGGCGAAAATCGCCTCGTGGGAGCTTTCAATGATGGTATCCAGCAGGATTTGCTGCCGGCTGGATTCGCTTTGGATTTGCTGCTGATGGAGAAGGGCCTGCTGCAGCTGGAGATTGCGAAAGCCCAGGGAGGAAATCAACCCGGCGACCTGGCTGCAAAACGAGAAGATTGGATCGATGCGGCTCCGGGATATCCGCGGCACCCGGGCCAAGGCGTCCAGGTATTCCTTTTCATCAAAACCATAGGACCGGGCCTGGTTCCGGAAGGCCTCTTCCTCCGGCGGTTCATCGTCGAAAAAATACTGGCCGACGAACAGGTTGCCGAAGTGGCGCGGACCGATCAGGATGGGGGCCGCCCCGTCCCACATGCCGTTCTGACAACGGTACAATTTGATTTTTCCCGGGGTGGCGCCCACCGAGAGATGGCGGTCGCTGTCCCGGCAGCGCCGGCAGGTTTCGGGATGCACGCGGTGGAATTTCGTGCAGATGTCCTGCCAGCCCGAGGCCACCAGGACCTGGCCCTGCAGGTCGATGATGCCAATGGCGACTTTTTCCAGGCTTGTGAAATCGTCCAGGATGGACTGGAGGGTTGGAATCTCCAGAATCTCGGCCAAGCGGATTTCCTGATCACGTACAGCGTCCGCTGCCGGTTGCGGGACTGGCGCAGGTTTGCGTTTCATGGCCTTGCGAATCCGGCGGACCGGCCATGGTCACGCCGATTCTCTACGGGATAAGCTAACTCCCGGGCAAGGACGGGGTCAACGAAACTTTCAGGGTCCGGCGGATTTTCCGCAGGGGGGAGGCGGCCGGGGCTTATGCCGGGGCGGCTTGCGGGGGCCGGGTGCGTGGCAGGTAGATCCGGAAGGTGGAACCCTGGCCGGGCGTGCTGGCCGCTTCGATGTGGCCGCCGTTCTGTTTGACGATGCCGTAGACGATGGCCAGGCCCAGGCCGGTGCCTTGGCCGGGGCCCTTGGTGGTAAAGAACGGTTCGAAGAGCTTGGTCAGCGTGTCCGCATCCATGCCCCGGCCGGTATCACTCACGGACAGGGTGACATATTCGCCCGGCGGGAGGTCGGAATGGGCGGGGGGCGGAGCTTCCGGGCCGAAGCGGGCCGCTCCGGTTTCAATGAGGATCTGGCCGGCGCCGGAAATGGCATCGCGGCTGTTGACGCACAGGTTGACCAGGATCTGGTCGATCTGAACGGGATCCACGACCAGGGCGCCCGCCTCCGGATGCGGACGCCATTCCAGCTGGACGTTTTCGCCGATCAGGCGGCGCAGCATGCGCAACAGGTCTTCCGCCACGGTGTTCAGCTCCACCGGCCGGGGCGCGACGGGCTGCTGGCGGGCGAAGGCCAGCAGTTGCCGGACCAGGTCGGAGGAGCGCTCGATGATCTTGCGGATTTCGCACAGGTCCGCGAAATGGCGGCCGTCCTTGGGCGTGTCTTCCAGGATCAGTTCGATATAGCTGAGGATGGCGCCCAGCATGTTGTTGAAATCATGGGCCACGCCGCCGGCCAGGCGGCCGACCGATTCCATTTTTTCGGCCTGGACCAGCTGGCGCTGGAGCTGCGTCCGTTCCGACAGGACCCGCTTGTATTCGGAAATGTCGATGAAGCTTTCCAGGAGAAAGTTCCGGTTGTCCAGCGTGATGGGCACAACCGTCTTGAGAATGGGCAGCAACCGGCCGTCCGCGCGCACCAGCACCCGTTCCGAGCGGTCCACGGTCTGCTTCAGGTCGCACACCGGACAGTGGCCTTCTTCAGTGGGGCAGATGAAGCCGTGGCAGGCGCGGCCCACGATGCTGCCGGCCGGCAGGCCAATCATGGCGATGGCGGCCGCGTTGACCTGGACGATCTTGAAGGTTGCCTGGTCCACCAGCATCAGGCCGGCGGGGTTGGCATCGAACAGGGCGGCGAAGCGCGACTGGCACGCCAGTTGTTCGGTGGCCGCCCGTTTGCGTTCTGTGATGTCCCGGTCGATGCCGATGTAGCCGGCATGCCGGCCCTGCTCGTCGGTGACCAGGGCTAGATAGGTTTCGGTCCAAAAGGTTTCGCCCTTGCGGTTTTTCTGAAGGTGTTCGCCATGCCAAGTGCCGCTGGCCTTGAGCTGCTGCCGGAAGTCCTCCTCGTCCGGCGGATCGATGGCGCCGGCGAAATCGCGGTAGGGTTTGCCCATGACTTCAACGGCGGAATAACCGTACATCTGTTCCGCGCCGCGGCTCCAGTAGATGATGCGGCCTTCGAGATCGGAGGCGACCACCGATTCCCGCACGCTGCCCAGCAGGAGCGCGTGCAGGCGGACGCGTTCTTCGCTGGCCCGCGCCCGGTCGTAGAGCAGCCGGTTTTCCTCGTTCTGGGCGGCCAGTTCCGCCGCCCGCCGGCTCACCTGGCGGTTGAGCGCGAGGTTCCACAGCAGGACCAGCAGCAGCAGGACGGTCAGGGCAATGCCCGCCCAGACGACGGGGCGGGGGATCCGGAAGCCGACCGGCTCGGTGGTCCAGCGCCGCAGGGAGTCGTAATAGACCGAACTGGAATCGGTCTTCATTTCCTTCAAATGCCGGTCGATGGCCTTCAGCACGTCGGGTGCGAGTCCGTGCCGGGCGGCGAAGAAAATCCGGGTGGGGTTGAAGATGATGGCGGTGTCTTCGATGCGCGGATCGCGCGCAGCCAGGGTGCCGGAGAAGCGGCTGGCCACCACGGCATCGGCCTGGCCGCGGGCGACCGCGGAAAACGCCGCCGTGTAATCCGGCTCCGCAACCAGTTTGGGTTTCAGGCCGAGGCCGCCGGCCAGCTTGGCCAGGGATTCCTGCTGCAACGAGTGTTCCACGACGGCGACGCGGCGGCCGTCCAGGTCCAGGATGGAGCGGATGCCGCTGCCGCGCCGGGCATAAACCTGGAACCAGTCGGACAACACTGGTTCGCGATGGAAATCATAAAGCTCTTCGCGTTCGGAAGTGAACGCCACATCGGGCATGAGATCGATTTCGCCGGTGGCGACACGGTCCAGGCCTTCGGCCCATGAGCCCGGGACGTATTCCAGCGTCCAGTCTTCCTGGTTGGCAACGGCGCGCAGCACATCGATGAAAATTCCCGCGGGTTGGCCGGCGGCATCCAGGAAGATTTTGGGTGGATTCTGGTAGAGGCCGACGCGCAGATGCACGCCGGGGCCGCCGGGCGTGCCGGCCAGGACCAGGACCGGAGCCGCCGCCAGGCAGAGAAGAGCCGACCGGATCGTACGGGAAAAGCTCATGGGAACTGGGAAATAGCTTATTCAATCGGACCGGATTTGGCAAGCCCGGCCGGATTTTCCGGTGCGCCGGCCCGCGGCTCCGGTTGACACCCGTGAGCCGCGCTTCCCCGCATGGGGGCACCTAGCGGGCGGGCGCGAGGCGCCGGTAGAGGGCGAGGTAGCGGGCGGCGATGGCGGTCCAGTTGAAGTCGCGGGCGCAGCGGTCGCGCAGGGCGGCGGTTTCAGGGCCGAGACCGGTGTGGAGGAAGGCGGCGATTTTTTCCGTCAGGTGGCCGGCGTCGGCGTTGCGGAAGAGCCAGGGATAATCCGGGCCGGTGACTTCGAGGTTTTCGGGGATGTCGGAGGCGAGGACGGGCGCGCCGCAGGAGATGGCTTCGAGGAGCATCATGCTCATGGCCTCGACTTCGGAGGGGAAGACGAACAGCTTGGCGCCGGCGACGAGTTCGAAGAGTTCCGGCTGGGTCAGCAGGCGCGGGAGGAGCATGACATGCTCCGTGGCGCGGCAGCGGGCGAGCAGTTGCGCGGAGTATTCCTGATTGTGGCCTTCGAAGCCGCCGACGACGAGAAGGGGCAGGCCGGGCTTAAGCCGGTCATAGGCATCGAGGAGGTGGTGCAGGCCCTTGGTGGGATCCATGCGGCCGGCGGCGAACATCAGGTATTTGCCGGGGACGAGGCCGAATTTCTCGGCGAGGAGGGTGCGGGGGATGACCGGGGCCGGATTGACGCCGTTGGGGATGAATTCGATGGGGGTTTTGCAGCGGGCCTGGACTTCGGCGACCTTGGCGCGGGCAACGGTGGTGAGGGCGGAGCAGCCGCGGATGAAGGCGGCCTCGGAAAAGCGCAGGAAGCCCTTGGCGAAGCGGCTCCATTTGGCCCTTTCGTAGGGGTTGCCATGGAAGGTGCCGAGGACGGGCAGGCGGGGGCGGAGGATTTTCAGGATCCAGGCAAAGGGGCCGAAGGCGGAATCGTGGGCGTGGACGAGGTCGGGACGGAGCACCAGCGCACAGTGCAGGGCGCTGAGGAGGAAAAACGTGGTGGCCCGGCTGTGCTTGCCTTGCAGCGCCGGAACGGGAATGACGCGGATGTTGGGGGCGAAATCGAAGGGCTGGGGCTGGGCGGGGGTGCGGACGACGTAGATGTGATAGCGGTGGCCGTCGCCGACGGGGAGATGCAGCAGAATGTTTTCGGCGACGCGGTCGGCACCGGCGAAAGCGGGCAGGGATTTGCTGCCGAGAACGGCGATTTTCATGGGCCTACTTGTTCATCACGTTGTTGTAGGCGCCGTAGGGCTGTTCCGTCTTCTTCTGGAACGTCGGGCGGAAGACCCGGCCGAGCCAGCTTTCGCGGCGGGGGGCCACGGGGCTTTGGGCGACATCGCTGAAATCCACGGCGCGGTCGAAGTCGATGGGCCGGCCGAAGGTGACGCGGAGCTTGTTGGTGAGCACCCACCAGAGGGGCTTGAAGCGCGGCAGCTTGCTGAAAAACTTGTTGCGCATGGCGGTCTTGGCGGAGCCGACCATCCAGCAGTTGTGGGTGCAGCAGGCGACGCGGGTGCGGGCGGCGGCGGCGCGGGGGCCCTTGAGGATTTCCTTCCACGACTGAGTGGCCAGATCGCCGATTTCGAGGTCGGGGCGGACGTTGCAGGCATAAACGCGGCCCCAGGGGTCCACGAAGGCAAAATCGCGGCCGGCGGTGCAGCGGATCAGCCGCGGCTGGCCGAGGATCTTCTTCATCAGGCCGAGGTTGAGGTAGGCGCGGAACCAGTTCTTGGGGCGGCGGGACTTGAGCATTTCGACGATGAGCGGCTGGACGGCGCGGGCGATGCGCACGCGGTTGTAGGGCTCGTTGTCGATCTTGTGGAACTGGAAGCCGTTGTGGAGGGCGGAGGTGGCCATTTCGCCGCCGAAGGAGCAGCAGAGCTTGAAGAGATCGAGGATCTGGTCGCAGTTGTCGTCCTGGAAAGTGGTGGCGAAGCCGAGGTCGCGGCCGCCGGCGGCGACGAGGCGCTTCATGGTGGCCATTTTGCGCTCAAAACCGTCTTTTTCGCCGCGGATGGCGTCGTTCTTGGCGCCGATGCCTTCGAGGGAGATGCGGATTTTGACGTCGGGGTGCTTGCGGATGATGCGTTCAAGCTTGTCGGCCTGCAGGCCGTTGGTGGAGATTTCGAGCTGGCGGGTCTTGGGGTGGAGGAGGTCGACGATTTCCTCGAGGTCGGCGCGGAGGGTGGGTTCGCCGCCGGTGAGGTTCAGGTAGTCGAAGCCGGCGGGCAGCTTGGCGAGGGTGGCGGGGGTGACCTCCTCGGCGGGGAGGGTGGGGTGCTGCCAGATGTGGCACATGGAGCAGTGCGAGTTGCAGCGGTAGGTGAGATTGATGGAAATATCCATGGGGGCGAAGATAACGGATGGGAGGGGGTGTGGCAAGGGGCGGGTTGCTTATATATAGGAAGGGGGGGGTGCCGGCGGAAAATGCCGGAAAAAGGCCAAAAAGGGGGCTTTGGCGGCGTTTTTCCGCCCCGGAAGGGCATGAGCCGCGATTTCCCGCATGGGGGGATTGACTTTTCGGGGGGGGCTGGGTATGGTGCGCGGGTTTTTGGGACGGGTCGGTCCGCGAGGACGGTCCGTTTTGTTCTTTGTCACGGTCGGGCGCGGCGCCCAGGGAGGCTGCCGTTGCGCGATTGCGGAATGCCCATCGAACGCATTGCCCGATGGTGTAATGGCAGCACACGGCCCTTTGGAGGCCAGAGTCTAGGTTCAAATCCTAGTCGGGCAACCATTGCGCCGGACGAAAGAACAAACCCAGGAAA
>CAZMOR010000130.1:0-13988 GCA_964567795.1 uncultured Verrucomicrobiota bacterium | reverse complement strand
GATGGGATTTTCCAGGGAGCGCTGCACCTTGGCGGCGCCGCCGTTGCCCGGATCGGCCGCGGCCGCGAGGTTGCCCGCCAGGCTGGGATAATTGCTCATGTTGATGAATTTCGGCACGCTGTCCACCACGGCGGTGGTGTAATTCGTCTGCGCCGTCCACGTGCCGCTGTCCACCGCCCAGTAGTTGTTGCCGAAGCCCTGGCCGCCGATCATCGTGGAGCCGAACGCCGTCCCGTTGGTATAGCTGAACGGGTTCACCTTTTCATAGCTGCCATAGGCGCTGTTGGTGGCCGTGGCGGTCACCCCGGTGGAATAGTAGTCCGAACCGTTGTAGGAATAGAACTTGTAGTAGTTAGTGGTGCCAGCCGCCACGACATGCTCCAGTTTCGTGGCGGAACCCTTGTAGATCACCGTAGCGCCGCCGATGGAAGAGCCCGCATTGTAGGACACGCCGTCGGTCGGGTCGGTTGAAATCGCGCTGGTTTTTTGCAAGATCATCACGCTGTTCCCGGAACCGTTCTGGCTCCACGCCAGGCGCACCATTTCACTGCCATCCACCGTTGCCGCCTGGCCCGACGGATCGGCGGGCTTGCCCGGAGTCACGCCGAGCAGGCCCGCCCAGTTCGTCGAAATCCGCACTTCGTCGAAATAGGTGTTGCCCGGCGTGCCGAAACCGGCGCCCGCGCCAGCCGCCAGTCGGATGGTGTTGACGATGCCCACCGAGTTGCTGGCTTTTGACACCGTCGCATCCCAGGAGGTCGGCTCGTCCGTCGGCACCGCCTGCGTGCCGATCTTGTAGGCCTTGATCTTCGCCTCGCCCGCGCCCCAGTCATAGTAACCTACGATGATGTAGTCGTTGCCGCCGCCGGCCGTCAGCCCGTAGGTTGAAGCGGTGCTGTCAATGCCCAGGTATTGGTCCGAACCGTAGATTTCGCCGAAGAAAACCTTTTCGGCCGTGTTGCTGTAGAAGAAGGAAAGCCCTTCATACTTGTTCGGCCCGCTCCAGGTATAATTCAGGATGTAGCCGAAATAGAGCCGGCCGCTGGTATAGGACTGGCCGAGCGGCCGGTAGATCGCCGCGCTGGAATCGTTGGGCGGATAGGTCCAGATCTTGTTGCCCGACGTGGCCGGATAATTCGTCTGCGTCGTGAAACTGCCGTCCGAATTGGTGTACAGCGCGGTGTCGCCATACCACACTCCGCCCCACCCGTTGCTGCCGCCGAGCCCCGTCAGCGTGGTGCTGTTCGTATAGGAGAAGGTTTCCACGACCTCGCCGGCGGCGAAAGCCGTCGTCGGCTCGGAATCCGTCACTCCCGCCGAATAGGTGCTGCCGTTGTAGGAATAGAAGGCGTAATAGTGCGTCGTGCCGGACGCCACGACGTGCTCCAGCGCCGCGCCGGAACCTTTATAGATCACCGTGCCGCCGCCGCAGGCATCGCCGGCGCTGTAGCTCTGGCCCTGCGTCGGCGCTGTCGAGGCGCTGCCGGCCTTGTAGACGATCATCACGTCGTAGGACGCGTTCTTGGTCCAGGCCAGGTTGATCATCGTCTTGCCGTCCGCGGTCGCCGACTGCGCGGTGGGATCGGGCAGGATGGCCAAACTGCTGGTCCCCGGCGAATTCGTCCGGTAATTCGGGAAGCTGCCGGCGCCGTTGTACGGATAGGCCGCGACATAGTAGGTCGTGCCGGCGCTCAAGCCGCTGATCGTGACGCTGCCATATTTGCCCGCCGCGGCATAGACCACGTAGTTGCCGGTGCCGATCTGGTCGCCGCTGCCAAACGCGGTGTTGGCGCCATAGCCGGTCCAGTCGCTCGGATTCGCATTCACGGCCGAACCGGATTTCACGAGCAGGATCGAGCCATCGGCGGAACCGGTGTTCGTCCACGTGATGGTGGCGCTGGTGCTGCTGGCCGGCAGGAAGGTCAGGACGGTCGAACTCGTGCCCGGCTCGGCGGAACCGGTGGTGGCATTCGCCCCCGGAATCGTCGCCGCGGTGCGGTAGTTGTGGGTGGCATGCGCCGGCGTCCCGTCATAGGCATACGGGAAGATCTCATAGTAATAAGCTGTACCCGCGGCCGTGCTGTAGCTGTCCGTGACCGAACCCGCGGCCGCGGCCGTGTTGACATACACCACCGTGCCGTCGCCGATGGCATCGCCCTGGGCGTAGGCCGTGCCGTCCGCCGGCGTGCCCGTCGGGGCCGAACCGGACTTGCGCACCACGACATACCCGCTGGCGCCGGTGGCCGCCGTCCAGTCCAGCTTGATCTGGGTGTCCGACAACGCAGTCGCGGTCAAGGTCCCGTAGGCCGACGGCTCCGCCGAAAGCGTGTAGCGGTTCGCCGGATTGCCGGAGGCGGCGTTGGTGTTGTAGTTCAACGTCGCGTTCGTGCCCTGGTACTCAAAGATCCGCACGTAATACTCGCTGGCCGCCGACAGGCCCGACAAGGTGAAGGGACTTGCGCCGCGATGCACGAGCAGGTTGCCGCTGCCCAGATCCGTCGCGGAGCCGATGTCGTTGTTCTCACCGGCGTAGGCCGTGCCGTCCGCCGGCAGCCAGGTGACCGCGCTGCCGGCCTTCACGACCACCAGGCGGCTCAACCCGCTGCCGGCCGTGAAGGAAACCGCATAACTCGTATCCGCCAGCGTGCTGAAAGAAATCCCGGTGGTCTGGCTGGGTTCGGCCATCAGCGTGTAGCCGTCCACGGCGGCCGGATCGCTGGTGCGGTAGTTCTGGGAGCCGCCGCTGCCATTGAAGGCATAGGCCCGCACGTAATAGCGCGTGCCCGGCGTCAGGTTGGTCACGGCCAGGCTCGTTCCGGTCCCGGTGTACACCACGTAGCTGCTCGAGCCCAGGTCGGAACCTGAACCGAAGGTCGCACTGGCGGTATAGGTGTTGAGGTCGGTCGGCCCGGTCGGGCTGCCGCCCGCCCGGATGACAATCAGCGTGTTGGTGCCGGTCGTCCCCTTGGTCCAGGTCACGGTGAACCCGTTCGTGCCGATGGCGGAAATGGCCAGGTCCGCCGCCGCGGAACCCGGATTCGCCGCCATGGTCGTCGAATTGGAGGGATTCCCCGCGGCCGCGTTGGTCAGGTAATTCGCCGTGAGGCCGCTGCCGTTGAATTCAAACACCCGGATGTAATACATCGTGTCGTTCGCCAGGCCCGAAACCTCCACGTTCGTGCCGGCGCCGGAGTACACCACGTAGTTGCCCGTGCCGATTTGCGTGCCGGAACCGAATGCCGCGTTGTTCGTATACCCCTGCCCGTCCGCCGGGAAGGTGTCCACCGCGCCGCCGGCCTTCATCAATACAATGCGGCTGCTCCCGTTGCCGTTGGCCCAGTTGAAATACAGCGAACTCATGTTGGTCGTCGTGACCTGGATGGTGGTCGGCTGCGTGGCCGGCTCGGCGGCAAGCGTGTAGCGGCTCGCCACGGGTTCGTCGCTGGTCCGGTAGTTCGGCGTCGTGGTGCCGTTGAATTCATACACGGCAAAATAATATTCGGTGCTCGCGGACAGACCGGTCACGGTCACGTTGGTGCCGGAGCCTTTGTACACCACGTAGCTGCCCGCCGCCGTCGGGTCCCCGGAGCCAAATGCCGCATTGGCCGCATAGACCGTGCTGTCGGCGGGATCGGTCGGTGCGCCGCCCTGCTTGGCCACCACCAGTACGTAGTCGCCGTTGCCGCGCGTCCAGCTCACGGTGTAGGACGTTGCCGCCAGATCGCCGAACACGATGGCCGACGCCGCCGTGGACGGCTCGGTGAGGGTTTTCATGCCGGCATCCGACGCGCTGAAATCGCTCATGCTCGCGCTGGTGCTGTTGGTCGCGCGCACCCAGTAGTAATAGGTCGTGCCGGCCGTCGCCGTGGTGTCGTCGAAGCTGACGGCATTGACCGTCGCCGTCCCGATGATGCTGGCGGAGCCGGAGACGTCCGCGGTATGGCGCCAGATGTTGTACCCCGTTTCGCCCGTGACATCCGCCCAGGTCACGGTCACCTTGGTGGCATCGTTTTCCGTCGCCGCCACGCTGCCCGGGGCCGTCAGTTTCACATAGCCGGAATTCGCCGTGCTCAGGTCGCCCGTGCTGCTGCTGGTGTTGTTGGACGCCACCACCCAGTAGTAATACAACTGGCCCGCCGCCGGCGCATCCGTGAACCCGCTGCTCTGCGGTCCCAGCGCCGTCGCGCCGGCTGGATCCGCATCCGTGTCGCGCCAGACATGGTAGGTGCTGGCGCCGGTCACCGCGTCCCAGGTCACCGTCACGGAGGCGGTGGAGGTGCCATCCGACGCCGCGACATTGGCCGGCGCCGCCAACCGCTTGTAGCCGCTGTCGGACGTGCTGGCGGAACTCGATCCCGTGCTGTTGGTCGCCGTGACCCAGTAGTAATAGAGCTGCCCGGCCGTGGCCGCGCTGTCGTTGTAGGTCGTCGCATTGGCGGCGTTCGTCTGGATCGCCGTGGAACTGGCGAAGGTGTTGACCGTGTTGCGCCAGGCCACATAGCCCGTCTCGCAGGAAACATCGTTCCAGCTCAAGGCCACTTGCGCCGTGCTGGTGCCGTCGCTCGCGGACAGCCCCGCGGGCGCCGCCGGGGTCCCCGGGGTGTGGGTGATGACAATCGTGTTGCCGCTGGCCGAAACCGCAAAGGTGCCGCTGCTGCTCCACTTCGTTCCGATCGACATGTTCGCCGCGCTGGCCGAACTGCCGCTCATGATGGTCCAGCTGTAGGAACTGCACTCGCTGAACCCGGCCGGCGCGGAAGCCGGCAGGTTGATGGTCAGCGCGGAACCCGCCGCCACCGCACCGGACGCCGCGATCTTGTCGCAGTCCGTGCTGCCGGTCCCGGTGATGTCGCAGGTATAGGTGCCGCCGCCCAGCGCCGCGGCCCCGTTCACCGTCAGCGTACCGGCCGTGCCGGCGGAATTGCCGGGGCTCACCGTGCCCGCCAGCGAGGTGATCGGACCCACCGAGCCCGCGCCCGCCAGCGTCGCCCCGGCGCTAACGGTCTCACCCGCAGAACTGCTGATCGACCCGCTGACCAGCAGCGTTCCGCCGGCGACGGTCGTGGCGTTCGTATAGCCGCTCGTGCCCGACAGCGTCAGCGTGCCGGCCAGGTTCGTCAGCGTGCCGGAACCGCTGATCGCGCCGCTGTAGGTGTATGCATCCGAGCGATAGAAAACCAGGCCGGCATTGTTCGTGATGGCCGCGGCAACCGAACCATAGGTGCTGTTGCTGCCGATCTGCAGCACGCCCGCGCTGATGAGCGTGCCCAGCGCATAAGTATTCGTGCCCAGCAGGATCAGCGTGCCCGCGCCGGCCTTGGTCAAGCCGCCGTTGGTGATCGCCCCGCTGCTGGTGATGTCGTTGGCCGCCGTCAACGTGCGCTGGCCGGCCGTCAAATCCATGTTGCCGGAGAAGGTCAGCCGGCCGCCGCCGGCATAACCCAGCGTCACGTCGCCATACATCTGGCTCGCCTTGGCCACTTCCCGCGCGGTGGTGCCGTCCGAACGGTACGTGGTGCTGTTCGACATCACCAGCAGGCCGCCGGACGGCAGCACGCTGGAATTGCCCGTCGCCTGCCGGATTTCGCCCTGGCCGAGCAGGATTGAACCCGTCAGTCCGGAGCCCGGCCGCAGCTGGAAGGTGCCCGCGCCCATCTTGTTGAGGGCGCCGTTGGCATTCGTATTGCTGCCGGTCATTTCACCGCCCGTCATGTTCATCGCGTTGGCGTTCGTCACATAGAGCGTGTTCGTTCCGCTCACGATGTTTGTTGCAAAATAGATATTGCCCGCCGAGGCCACGATCCGGGCATCCGTCCAGTTGGTGACCACGCCCTGCCAGGTCGTGGCGCTGGCCGTCGCCTTGCGCAGCGCGCCCCACGTGGCATTGGTGCCTGTGCCGTACAGGTTCAGCGCGGCCGGCCGCACATCCACGGCCCCGTAGGCCAGATCCAGCGTGGCGTTCGTGCCCACGTTCACGATGCCGCTGGCGCCGACGGCGTTCGTGCTGCCGTTGAGCTGCACCGTGCCCTTCTCCACCCAGATGGCGCCGGTGAAGGTGTTGTTGTTCGTCACCACCGCGATGCTGTCCTGCTTCACCGCCAGGCCGCCGCTGCCCGACAGCACGCCGCCGAGCGTCAACGTCTTCTGGCTGGCGCCATACACGTTGATCCAGTAGCCGCCGTTGGTGATCGCGCCGTTGAAGACCAGGTTGCCGCCCACGGGATTCAGCTCCGTGGTGGCCGCCAGCAGCAGCGCCGCGTTGAAGGTGTAGGTCCCGGTGCCGCTCCCGGACGCGGCTTCGATCTTGGCCGAGCCGCCGGACAGTTTCAGGTAGCTGCCGTCCGTCTGGCCGATCGTGCGCGACGTGCTGTTGCTGAACCACAACTGGTTCACCTGGTATTCCGCCCCGCCCAGGTTCGTCAAGGTCATGGTCGCCTGGACCGCGTTGGCAAACACGATGACGTTGGCGTTCTTGGTGCCGTCATAGTTCCACTGGCCGGTGGCCAGGTCGGGACGCCGCACATCCCAGCCGTCGTCGAACCGGTACCAGCGGTTTTCGCTGGCATCGGCCCAGATGCCCGACGTGCTGGTGTCTTTCCAGGTTTCCGTGGCGCCCGGAGCCCGTGCGGGCAAGCCGCAGGCCAACGCCAGCACCCCCAGCCCGACCCACCGGGACACGCGTCCCGTTCGTTTCGCGTTCGTGTTCATTGCGCGTTCATCCTCGGCTTGCATCGTGATCCTGTCCGCAGCCCGCCGCTCACGGGCCTTCATACGGCACCACCACCCGGAAATATCCCTTGTACAGGCTGTTCGTCACCCAGGCTTCGACATCCACGTCCTTGTTGGTGTCCGTCAAGGTGCCGCTCCAGACTTCGGCAATGTAGGGCACCTCGAAATCCAGCGCATCGGTGTATTGCAGCCGGTAGGTCATGTCCGGCACCGGAATCGTCTGCCAGGACACCGTGTGCGGATTCACCGCATAGACCAGCGGCGGGGTGATCTGGAGTTCCAGGCCGGGGTCCGGATCGGTCGGGTGCATGTACTCGCTGTAATGGCCCTCGAACCAGTCGCTATAGCCATCGCCGTCCGTGTCCGGCTTGGTCGGACTGGTCCCCAAGGTCTCCGATTCCAGGGTGTCGGGAATGCCGTCGCCGTCCGTGTCCGTGTCGGCCGTGCCGGTGCTGACCAGCAACAGGGGGCCGAAGGTCACCTCCACGCTGTCCAGATAGGCCGGCGGACCCGAAAACTTCTCCGAATCGGCAAAGTATTTGGCCGCGCCCGGCGTGGTGGCGTCATAGACCCGCGCATAATACGTCACGTTCGTCGCCAGCCGGTTCGTGAAGGTTTCGGAGAACAGTCCCGGGTTGGTGCCGATCGCGTCGTGCCCCAGATAGGACGTCCGCACCAGCGGATTGGCGTCGCTGCCTTCGCCGGTCACGGGATCCGGCGGCGCAATGCCGCCGCCGGCCGTCGTTTCCCGGATCTCCACCTGGACCGCCACCCCCCCCGGGTTTCCGTTGCTCCCCGGCAGGTTGCGCTTCAAGGCACTTTGAACCGGCACGCTGTTGCCCACGTTCAAGCTGATGACCTGCGCCTGCGCACTGCCCTGCACCAGCCAGGCTCCCGCCGCCATCATCAACGCCCACATCCACCGGTGGTTTATGTTCATCTGCCCGTTCCCTTCTCCAAATCGCCTTTTCGCCCGGCCGCTTCCGGCTGACTCAAGCGTTTGAAAAATACAACGTTTTACCCCTATATGCAAATAATACACCGCGCGCCGCGGTGTTTTTCTAGCTGGTTTCCCGCCGGTTCTTCCGCCGGCGCTGGACAAAATACAATCCGGCTCCCCCCAACGCCAGCAAACTCAGCGTCCCCGGCTCCGGAATCACCTCGAAGTAGTTTACGTGGTTGCTCGCGGTCACGTCGTCGTACAGCACGTACCAGGTCCCGATCACCCCGCCGTTGGACTGGACCGAACTGATCCCCCAATAGCTGGCCACGGTATTGCCGTTCTGCCACTCCGTGGCGCCGAACACCCGGATGTACAAACTGTCATACGTTCCCAGGACCTGGAACTGCGCGTAAATGTTGTACCAGTTGTAGCCATTGGCGTTGCCGCCCGTCGACGGGCCGATCGTGGTCGTATAGGCAATCAAGTGCCCGGCCGGAGCCGAATTCGGATCATAAATGGTCGTGTCGGTTGGCACATGGCTGGGATCCGCGCCTGGATAATACGGTTCACCGGGGATTCCCGCGCCCGTATAATCGCCGAAATACGTGAAGTTGTCGTTGGCATCAATGCCCGGCTGCGCCGCCGTCCCGGAATTGAACATGATCACCTGCACGATCGAACCTTCCTGCAGGGCATATTGACCCAAATCGGTGTTCTGGTTGCCGTAGTATCCCCACCCCAGATCCACCGTCACCACCAAGGCTTGCGCGGGCACGGCCAGCCATGCCAGCCACAGGAATGCGCCCCAAGCCAGCAACCGCCGGCTCGCCGGATTCCATCGCTTTTCGACTGGACCAACTGCTTTCATCCCGCGTTCAACCCAACTCCCAAAACAACAAATCACCACCCGCCGAAAACCCGCTACAACGGCATTTTCCGACTTATCCAATGGCAAAATACGGCGAAGTGCATCGACATGCAAGACCAAAACGCGCATTTTGTCTTATAGGCCTTCCCCTCACTCACCCGCGCCCTTCCCATGACCCTGAAACGCTGAATTCCAGGCCGATTTTTTGAAAAATATTTTAGGTTTTGTGTATTTTTAAGAAATTGGCGCTCTTGGGTGCACTCCCGACCTCATTTTTCGCGAATTTTGCCGCTCCGTCTGGAATTTTCTGGCGATTTTCCCCGATTCCGGCTATTCCTCCCCTTCATCATGGATTTGCTCATACAAAATGCCCGCCTGAACCGCGAAAACCGCGATATTCTCATCCAAAACGGCCGTTTTTCAAGGATTGAGGCCCGCATTGAACCGGCCACCCTGCCCCCAACCACCCAAATCCTCGACGCGTCCGGCCAGGCCATCCTGCCCTCGTTTGCCAACATCCATTGCCACGCCGCCATGGTCCTCATGCGCGGCCTCGGCGACGGCCTGCCCCTCCACGCCTGGCTCAACGACATCATCTGGCCCATGGAGCGCCGCCTCACTTCCGACCATATCTACTGGGGCACCCTTTTCGGCTGCCTCGAAATGATCCGCTCCGGCATCACCGCCGTCATGGACATGTACTGGCAGACCCCCCAGTGCCTCCGCGCCTTCTACGAAAGCGGCCTCCGCGCCAATTTCAGCCATCCCAACATCATCCCCCCCGGCCAGCCTGCCCTGGACGGTCTCCTCCGCGATCTCGAGGAACACCTCGCCCTCGCCAAGTCCTACCCCGCCCGCATCGAACTCTCCGTCGGCATCCACGCGCTCTACACCACCACCCCCGAAATGCGCGCCATCTGCCGCGATTTCGCCAATGCCCACGACCTCCTTGTCCAAACCCACGTGGCCGAAACCAAGCGCGAAACCGACGAATGCCTCCAGTCCACCGGCAAAACCCCGGTGGAAGTCTTCGACTCCGAGGGGCTCCTGAACGAGCGCTTCCTCGGCGCCCACGGCGTCTGGCTGACCGATTCCGACCGCGCGCTCCTGGCCCGGCGCGGGGCGGCGATCGCCCACTGCCCGGCCTCCAACATGAAACTCGCCTCCGGCACCTTCGCCGAGGGCGCCGCCCGCCGCGCCGGCGTCCGCTTCGGTCTCGGCACCGACGGCGCCTGCTCCAACAACCGCTACGACATGTTCGCCGAAATGCGCACCGCCGCCCTCCTCGCCAAGGTCAGCACCCTCGACCCCGTCGCCTGCTCGGCGGCCGAAATCTACCGCACCGCCACCCGCGACGGCTTCCAGATCTTCCGCCTCGATGCCGGCGAAATCGCCGTCGGCAAGGCGGCTGACTGCATCCTGGTGGATCTCGACCACTCCGGCCTCGTGCCCGGCCACGACCTCGTCTCCGACCTCGTCTATGCCGCCACCCCCGAGTGCGTGGACACCACCATCTGCAACGGCAAGGTCCTCATGCGCCACCGCCAGATCCCCGGCGAGGACGAAATCCGCCGCGCCTTCCGCGACGTCGCCGCCCGGCTCTGAACCGGACCCCGCTCCCCCCATGCGGGGACTCGCGGCTCGGGCTGCCACCGGATTTTTCCACACTGTGGAAAACTTTTTTCCACAGTGTGGAAAAATCGGCCAAAGTTTTTCCATTGTATGGAAAAATCGCTGAAAGTTTTTCCATTGTGTGGAAAAACCGGCCGCCGGGCATGAGCCGCGAGCCCCCGCACGGGGGAAGCCGCACTTTTCTCCACTTTTCCCGGTCTAGGGGCTTGACTTCCCGGCCGTTCTGACTATCTTTCCACGTGATTTTCGGTTCCAGCGTAGCTCAATGGTAGAGCGGTTGGCTGTTAACCAATAGGTTACAGGTTCGAGCCCTGTCGCTGGAGCCATTTCTTTTGCGTGTCGGGCCTTTCGACCGGCGGTAACCGGGCGGAAGACTGGCGGAAGGGGTTGTCCCCGAAGGCCAACGGCGCGCAGGGAGTCCTCTGTCGTCGGATTTTCCGATCCTTCCGGCACGGGGTTGTTTCACCTAACGAGATGGAAAGAACCGCGTTGACAGCCGCGCGCCGTGCGCGCTACTGTTCGCCGCTTATTGTTTGGGAATCGAAGGATTATGAAGACGACATTGCCGAAAGAATCTGAAGTGAAGCACGAGTGGCTGCTCATCGACGCCACCGACAAGCCCGCCGGCCGCCTGGCCGTCGAAATCTGCCGCCTCCTGCGCGGCCGCCACAAGCCCGACTACGTCCCCCATGTCGACATGGGCGATTTCGTCGTGGTCATCAACTCCGCCAAGGTCGCCTTGACCGGCAACCGCAAGGAAGAGCAGAAGGTCTACGAGAAGTACACCCGCTACCAGAGCGGCTACTACGAGACCCCCGCCGGCCTCATGCGGCAGAAGAACCCCAACTACATCATCTGGCACGCCGTCAAGGGCATGCTGCCGAAGAACCACCTGAGCCGCCAGCTGATCAAGCGCCTCAAGCTGTATCCCGGCGCCGAGCATCCCCACGCGCCCCAGAACCCCAAGTCCATCGGCTAATCCCGGAGAACCATCATGGCCACCAAGAAAGTTGAAATCGAATCCATCGCCACCGGCCGCCGCAAGACCGCCATTGCCCGCGTCCGCCTCTCCAAGGGCTCCGGCAAGATCACGGTCAACAGCCGCGAATTCGAAGACTATTTCCCCACCACCGACCTGCGCCTGATCGTCGAAGCGCCCCTCAAGGCCATCGACGGCATGGGCAAGTACGATGTCATCGCCCTCTGCGAAGGTGGCGGCGTCCCCGGCCAGGCCGGCGCCCTCCGCCACGGCATCGCCCGCGCCCTGATCCAGGCGGATGAGAATTTCCGCGCCGTCCTCAAGAAGGCCGGTTTCCTCACCCGCGATCCGCGCATGAAGGAACGTAAGAAGCCCGGCCAGCGTGGCGCCCGCCGTCGCTTCCAGTTCTCGAAACGCTAAGCCGTCCCGGCTTGCTCACCCCCCGGACGCCTCGGCGTTCCGGGGTTTTTTATTGGCTTCAGGTTCCCCAAAATTGTTTCTTCACTACGACAAAAAGAGTCCTATACTTCCCGGCATTATGAAAAAGACACCCCTGAAATTCTCCGCCGCGGCCACCCTCCCGGCCGGTTTCTGCGCCACCGGCATTGTCGCCGGCCTCAAGAAGAGCCGCAAGCCCGACATGGCCCTGATCTTCTCCGAAACGCCCGCCGCGCTGGCCGGCACCTTCACCACCAACCAGGTCAAGGCCGCCACCGTCCGGCTGGATTCCGAACGCGTCGCCACCGTCGGCGTCGCGCGGGGCGTGGTCGTCAACAGCGGCCAGGCCAACGCCTGCACCGGCAAGAACGGCCTGCGGGACGCAAAGGCCATGGCCGCCCATGCGGCCAAGCAGTTCGGTGTGCCGGCCGAACAGTTCCTCGTCTGCTCCACCGGCCGCATCGGCGTGCCGTTGCGGATGGACATCATCCTCCCCGGCATTGAAAAGCTGGCCCGGGCCGTCATGCCGGCCGGCGGCGAGGCCGCCGCCCGCGGCATCATGACGACCGATACCCGGCCCAAGCGCTTCACCGTGGCCTTCCGGGCCAACGGCCAGGCCTGCCGGCTCACCGGCATCGCCAAGGGCGCCGGCATGATCCAGCCCTGCATGGCGACCATGCCCGCCTTCCTCCTCACCGATGCGAAGGTCGACCGCCGCGCCATGCAGAAGGCCCTCAAGGCCGCCGTGGACCAATCCTTCAACCGCATCTCCGTCGATGCCGACCAGAGCACCAACGATACCGTCCTCCTGCTCGCCAACGGCTGCGCCGGCAACCAGACCCTCAAGCCCGGTCACCGGGACTGGCCCGCGTTCGTCGCCGCGCTCGAGGGCGTGACGTTCCGGCTCGCCATGGAAATGGTGCGCGACGGCGAAGGCGCCCAGAAGATGGTCACGGTGAAGGTCCAGGGTGCCCGCACCCCGGCCGACGCCGAAGCCTCCGCGCGGTCCGTCGCCAACTCGTTCCTCGTCAAGACGTCCTGGGTCGGCTCCTATCCCAACTGGGGCCGGATCATGGATGCCTTGGGCTATTCCCCCGCCCTCGTCGACGAGAACAAGGTCGAAATCCGCTACGGCAAGCTGCTCGCGGCGAAAAACGGCCTCAAGGCCGGCGCGTCGATCGAGCAGCTCACCAAGGTGGCGGCGAAAAAGGAGTTCACCCTCACCATCGACCTCCATCTCGGCCGGCACGCCGCGACCGTTTACTCCTGCGATTGCACCGAGGAATACGTCAAGATCAACAAATAAACCCCGGCCGCTTTTTTCTTCCCCCCGTCCCCCGGGGGGCGGATAATGCGCCCCCGACTATGAAACAAGCCATCCAGAAAGCCAGCGTCCTCATCGAAGCCCTGCCGCACATCCAGCGGTTCCGGGGTGAAACCGTCATCGTCAAGTTCGGCGGCTCCTCCATGGACAACCCCGAGGTCGTCCGGGACATCCTCGAAGACATCGCCTTCATGAGCTGCGTCGGCCTGCGGCCCGTCATCGTCCACGGCGGCGGCAAGGCGATCAACGCCCGGATGAAGCAGAAGGGCCTCCAGGCCACCTTCGTCAAGGGGCTGCGGGTCACCGACGCCGAAACCATGAAGATCGTCGAGCAGGTGCTCAACCGGGAGGTCAACCCCGAGCTGGTCTCCATCCTGAACGGCTTCGGCTGCAAGGCGCGAGGCATCCACGGCGAGGACATCATCACCGTCCGGAAGCACACCGCCTCGGATCCCGACACCGGCGAAGTCCTCGACTGGGGCCTCGTCGGCGAGATCACCAATGTCGACGTCGAGCCGGTCAAGGCCTACCTCGAGTCGGACATCACGCCGATCATCACGCCGCTGGGCGCCGACGGCTCCCGGCAGATCTACAACATCAACGCCGATGCCGCCGCCGCCGGCCTGGCCGAACGGCTGCAGGCGCGGAAGCTCGTCTTCCTCTCCGACGTGCCCGGACTGCTGTCCGACCCCAACGACCGCAACTCGTTGATGAGCACCCTTCACCTCTCCGAGGTCGAGGACCTCATCGCGCGCGGCATCATCGGCGGCGGCATGCTGCCCAAGATCAGCGGTGCGCTCAAGGCGCTCAAGGCCGGCGTCCGCAAGACCCACATCATCGACGCGGCCCTGCCGCATTCCCTGCTCCTCGAACTGTTCACCGACAAAGGCGTCGGCACGGAGATCGTCAACGATGCACCCTAGCCCCAAAGAACTTCACACCCAATATGTCATGCCCTCCTACGCGCCGGGGCTCACCCTCGTGCGCGGCCAGGGCGTCTCCGTCTGGGACGACACCGGCAAGGAATACCTCGACTTCATGGCGGGCATCGCCGTCTGCAACGTCGGCCATTGCC
>CAZMOR010000129.1:0-4165 GCA_964567795.1 uncultured Verrucomicrobiota bacterium | reverse complement strand
CGCCGCGCCGGCCCGGCGAGCCGAAATCGCGCCGCCGGCTCAGAAAATCGGCACATTCCGGCCCACCATGTCCGCCACGATCTGCTCCATCGAATAGAGCCCCGGCCCCTTGTCCGCCAGCCACAGCGCTCCGAAAATCGCCGGCAAGGGCGAAAAGTGCGGAAAATATGGCAAAAACCCCAATAAAACCGGGGGAAAAAGAATGGAGCGAGCGATGGGATTTGAACCCACGACAGCCACCTTGGCAAGGTGGCGCTCTACCACTGAGCTACGCTCGCCCGATCAGGACTCGCGGAATTTACCATACCCCCTACCCCGCGCAACCCTTTTTTTCGGCCCGGTTCAGAAGATCGGAATATTGCGGCTCATCTTGTCCGCCACGATCTGCTCCATGGAATACAGCCCCGGACCCTTGTCCGCAAGCCACAGGGCGCCGAAAATGGCCCCCTGGCCGAAGGCCGCCCGGTTGATGCTCTCGTGCACCAGCCGGATGGTCTGGTTCGGCAGCCCGAACACCACCTCGTGCCGGCCCACGATCCCGCCCACCCGGATCGAATTCACGTGCTTTGTTTTTTCCAGTCCCAGCACCTCCGCGATCTTCAACGCCGTCCCTGAAGTCTCCCGTTTTTCCCGAAAATGCTCCTCCACGATCTCGATGTCCGCGTGCGGCGCGATCTTCTGCAGCACCTGCGACGCCACCAGCAGGAAATTGATCCCCAGCGTGATGTTCGGCGACACCAGCACCGCCGTCCGCCGCGACATCTCCCGCAGCGCCGCCAGGTCCTCCGGCTCGTACTTGGAAATGGCCGTAATGATCTTCACCCCCTGCTCCGCCGCCGCCGCATAGCTGCGATAACCCTGCGAACTCGAGAAATCCACCAGGACGTCGACCGGGTTCCGCTCGAAAAACCGCGCGTTCATCTTGCCCACCGCGTGGATCCGGCCGATCTTCTTCTCGTAGCCCAGCAGGCGGCTGGCGTAGTTCTCCGTGAATTTCTTCGTGCGCTTCACCACCCATTGCAGGGCGAACCGGTCGTCCTTGATGAACTCGCCGGCGACCAGTTTCCCGGTCTTGCCGAAACCGAACAGCCCGATGCGGATTTTGTCCATGTCGTCACCTTGGCCCGGCGGCTGCCCCCCCCGCTGGCTAGCCTCCGTCTTTCTTTTTTGAGTTTGGCCAAGCGTGGCGCAACCGGCAAGCTTTTTCCCCGGCTTTTATCAGAGCCGCGCCGACTCCGGCCTGTGCGCGCGGTAATCCCGCTCCGCCCCGGCCGCGGACCGGTTGGCATAGCAATAGACGCAGCCGTGCGGGCACGTGCCGTAGCGCCCGATGTCCTTGCTGGCAAGGCAGCCGCACGCCGGCCGCTGCCCCTTGTCTTTCCGCGCCGCGCGCGAACTCAGGAACGCCAGCAAGGCCTCGTCCTCCGGCCACAGCCGCGCCAGCAGTTCCCCGTCCACGCACCGGTTGTGCGCAATGCCGGATTCCGCCAGCTCGATCTCCTCCGCGCACGTGGCCAGCGCCAGCCCGTGTCCCCGGTTGCTCGCCGCCAGCCCCCGCGCAAACTCTTCCATTTCCTCCGGCGTGAATTCGCGGGCCGCGCGCCCGCTGCGCGCCAGGTTGCGCTTCACCGCCGGATATCGCTCGATGTCCGCAAAGCTGAACACCAGCTTGCGCGTGTGCGGCGCCAGCTTCACCAGCAGCCGCGCCGCCTTGTCCAGCAGCTCCGCCACGCCGGTTCTTCCCGTCACCAGCAGCGGATCCAGCCGCCAGATCACCCGTTCCGGCCCCACCCGCGCCGCCAGTTTCCGGAAGGATTCGATCCGCACCGCCAGCGGCGGCAGCCGCGGCTCCAACCCCTCCGCTTCGTAGTCGTTCAGCGTGTACTGGAAATAATAGTGCAGCCCCCGCCGGTCCAGTTCATCCAGGTGCGGCAGCAGCGCCGCCGGCTCCTTCGTCCAGAACACGATCGCCCGCGTTTTCGCGGTGGACACCGTTTGCGTCTGCGCGGGCCGGAATGGATTCCGCCACTCGAAAAATCCGGCGCGCAGCCGGTTCATGAACCAATCGCCATAGCAGGCCGGAATGTCCGTCGCCCGGCTGGCGGAAAGAATGACGGGCTCGACGACCCGCGCTGGCGCCGCGCCGGCCATGGCCTCCCCGCTACTTCACCAGATAAACCAGCTTTTGCGGCTGGCCGTTGCGCTCGATGTCGATCACCACCGCCCCCAGCCGGTTCTGCACGAATTCGCCGATGAAATATTCCGCCCGGCGCTGGCTCGTCATGCGCATCGAATTCACCCGCCGCACCACGTCGCCGTCCTGCAGCCCGACCTGCGTGTAGAATTCCTTCTCGCCCAGCGAGGTGTTCAGCCGGTAGCCGGCCACCTTGCCGTCCGTGTCGCGGTCCGGCTCCATCGCCATGAACAGCCCGGCCAGCCGCTCGGGGTTGTCCATCATCTCCTGGTAGTAATCCAGCACCGCCTGTTTGTTGATTTCCCAGCGGGTCTCGCCCACGCGGTTGCCAAACCGGTTGGTCTCCAGGATCTTCGCCGGCCCCGCCGCCTCCGCGGACTCGCCCGGCGTCTCGCGGCCCGGCAGCGTTCCCGCTGCCAGGAAAATCGTCTCCTCGTGCTCGCCGTCCGACAGCACCACCTGGTCGGGCGCCACGCGCACCACGCGCGCTTCGCCCGCCTCCTCGCCCTCGGCGGCCAGGATCTGCTGCTGCGTCTGCAGGTCGTCCAGGATCGCGCACCGGCTTTCGCCGCCGGGATCGTTGGGATCGGTCAGGATCAGGAACACGCCCGCCAAACGGTAGCGCGCGGCCAGCGCCCCCGCCACGGACGGCGCCGCCGCCGGCGCCCCCGAGTGGAACACCTTCCACGCCTGCGGCTCTACCGCCGGCCAGTGGAACGCCCCCGGCAGCTGCACCGGCCCCGCCCCGCCCGCGCCCGCCGGCCCCGGCGCCCGCAGCACGCCCGCCGCCAGCTGCAGCGCCAGCACCGCCGCCAGCGCCAGCAGCGCCAGCGCCGTCCAGCGCCAGGTCTTGGTTTTGTCCATGGCCATTTGCATGTCTTGTAAAAATCGGTCTTTGACAACCGGAACTCCGGACGTGTAAGCCGGATTCTGTCGCCCGCTTGCGCGGGCCCGGTCATTTGTCTTGGCGATCAACCCGGAATCGCCGCGCGTTGCCGCGCCTCGGGACGGGCCGCCCCTGCGATTCCCTATTTGATCTTGCTCCGGGCGGGGTTTGCCTTGCACGGAACCTCTCGATTCCGCACGGTGGTCTCTTGCACCGCCGTTTCACCCTTGCTCCGGCGCGCCTTGCGGCCCGCCGGGGCGGTTTGTTTTCTGTGGCACTTTCCTTTCCCTTCGTTTGCCAAAGGGATTCCGCACCTCCCGGCACGGACGCCCTGCCCTGCGGAGTCCGGACTTTCCTCCGGCGGACGTGCTTGCGCACCCCGCCGGCGACCGGCGCCCGGAGCCCCGGCTGTCAAAGAACCTGAAATCTGTTTGGGCTACACCCCAAGATACAATATCCGGCCGCAAAAAGCGCACATCGTCATCGTCTCGGACTTGCGCGAGTCCACCACCTGCGAAGGCGACAGCTTCATGTGGCAGCACCCGCACGTGCCGTGCTCCACCAGCGCGATCGCCGCGTCGCGCTGCTTCGCGAAAATCCGCTCATAGCGCGCCACCCACGCCGGATCGATCTCCGCCGCCTTGGCCTTGCGCTCCTCTTCCTTGCGCTTCAAATCGTCCGTGAATCCCGCGCTGCGGGCCAAAAAGGCCTTCGTCTCCTCGGCCACCCGCTCCTGCTCCTTGGCCAGCGAGTCATGGCGCATCTTGACCCCCGCCTGGCTCTCTTCCACGGCCTCCATCGCCGTCAGCTCCTGGTCCTCCAACCCGCGGATGACCTGCTGCGTCGCCGCCACTTCCTTTTCCAGCGCCTTGTATTCCTCGTTGCTCTTGATCTGGAGCTGCTGCTCCCGGTACTTCTTGATCTGCTGGCGCGCCGCTTCGATCTCCCCCTCCAGCTTCTTGATGCGGTTCTTGGCTTCCAGCAGGACGTGCTCAGCCTGGGCCAAGCCCTCCTTGTGCGCATTCAGGCGCGATTCAATCTGCTGCTTCCGCAGCGGAATGTCTTCCATCTCCTTGCGCAAACGC
>CAZMOR010000128.1:0-38044 GCA_964567795.1 uncultured Verrucomicrobiota bacterium | reverse complement strand
GCATTGCAGGAACCGGTATCGGCGATCATCGAGGCGATCCGCATCACGCTGGAACGGTGTCCTCCCGAATTGTCATCGGACCTGGTGGACCGGGGCATCGTGCTGGCGGGGGGGACCTCGCAGCTGCGCGGGTTGGACAAGCTGATCGCGGAACAGACCGGGCTGCCGGTGCATGTGGCCGAGGACCCGCTGAGCGCGGTGGCCGAGGGCACGGGCGTCGTGCTGCACGAGCTGAACTTCCTGCGCAAGGTTTCGTCCGGCGCCTGAGCGCCGGCGGCCGGGCATCCATCTGATTTCTCTTTCCGTTCCGCCAGGCTCGGAGTGTATTTTTGCCGGAAGGAACGATGAAGGATCGACGTTGGATAGCGCTGTGCACGATCGGAGTGGTTGTGCTGGCGATGATGAACCTGCCGGATGAGGCCTCTTCGCGCGTCAAGGGGGTGGTGCGCGACGGCATCAGCCCGCTGCAGGCGGTTTTGCGGGGCGGGGTGCGGGAATTGCGGGACATCGTGCGCTACATCCGGGGCATCCGGGACATGGCGCTCGAAAACCGCGCGTTGTCCGAGGAGATCGTCTATCTGCGCGGTGAAGTCCGCATGGCGCACGAACTGGAACGGGACAACCAGATGCTGCGGGACCAACTGGGTTTCGTGCAGCGCTTTCCGAACAAGCTGATTTCGTGCGAAGTAATCGGCCGCGACAGCACGGGCTGGTGGCAGACCGTGCGGCTGGACAAAGGGGCGCTGGCGGGGGTGGCGGAAGGGCGCGCGGTGATCACGACCGACGGCTTGATCGGGCGCACGGTGGCGGTTTCGGACCGCACGGCGGATGTACTGCTGCTGTCGGATCCGGCCTGCAAGGTGTCGGTGCGGCTGGCGCGTTCCGGGGTCTTCGGCGTGGTGGAAGGGCTGGGGCAGAAGCCCGGCGAGCAGCCCGCGTGCCGCATGGACTACATTTCGCAGACGGCGGACGTGCAGGAGGGGGATGAAGTGGTGACGTCGGGGATGGGCGGCCTGTTTCCGAAGGGGCTGCGGGTGGGGACGGTGGCCAAGGTGGAGTTGAACGAGGCGGGGCTGTACCGGACGGCGTGGATCCGTTCGGAAGCGAACCTGGGGGAACTGGAGTACGGGTTCGTGGCGGCGACGGAAAAGGATCTGGCGGCGGTCCGGCCGGCGGCGCCGGCGGCGGACGTGGTGGTCGACGATGAAGCGGGCGTCGTGGAGGGCGACGAGCCATGACGCTGCTGGGGCTGCTGTTCTGGTTGATTGCGGGCGGCACGCTGCAGGTGGTGGTGCCGGCCTGGCGCCACATGGGCCAGCCGGCCTTTCCCTTCCTGCTGGGCGTGGTGCTGTACACCGCGGTGAACAAAAAGGCCCGGTATTTCGTGCTGGCGGCGCTGGCCGCCGGCGTGCTGGAAGACGCCCTGAGCCTGGCGCCGCTGGGGTTTTCCGCTTGCGCGTTTCTCGTGGCGGGCGGCCTGGCGCTGCTGCTGCGGGCGGATTTCTTCGCCGAGAAGGCCAGCACCGTGATGTGGTTCGGTGCCTTGTGCGCGGCGACCTCCACCGGAACCATGGCGCTGCTGTTGAAAATGAAGGGGCTGGTGTTCCTGTCGGGCGGGGAGATTTTCTGGCGGATGGCGGGTTCGGCGGTGCTGGGGGCGGTGGTGATGCCGCTGCTGTTCGGCTTGATGCGGGGGCTGGAGCGGCGGCTGGGCACGTGGGAGGACCGGGCCTGAAATGAGGCGGGAGGATTTCATTCCGGAGGTCCACGTCTGGCGGCTGCTGCTGATGTGGCTGGTGATGCTGGGGCTGTTCGGGGCGCTGGTGTTCCGCTTGTGGAACCTGCAGGTGGCGCAGAGCTCGGAATACCAGCGGCGCCTGGCGAAGCAAAGCCTGCGCAGCGTGCGCCTGCCGGGCATCCGCGGGCGGATCCTCGACCGCAACGGCGAGCGGCTGGCGGACAACCGGCCCAGCTACTGCGTTTCGCTCTATCTGGAGGAACTCCGGAAGACCGGCGGGGTGCAGCGGACGGTGGACAACATCATGGAGACGCTGTACCGCCTGGCGGAAACGATGGACCGGCCGCTGCAACTGTCGCCCCAGGACGTGCGCCTGCATCTCGGGCGGCGCACGCCGCTGCCGCTGGTGGCCTGGCGCGACCTGGACGAAACGGCCGTGGCGCGGTTCATGGAGCGGGCGGAATCCTTTCCCGGCGCGGCCTTGACGGTGGAGCCGGTGCGGGTCTATCCCCAGGGCGACCTGGCCTGCCACCTGATGGGGTACGTCGGCCGCGCCGACGAAGACCAGCTGCCCGAGAACGGCGACGGGGACGAACCGGAAAAATACCACTACTACCTGCCGGAGATGGCCGGTAAGGCCGGCGTGGAGAAGCGCCTGGACGGCGTGCTGCGGGCGAATGCCGGCGGCAAGCTGGAGATCCAGGTCGACGTGGCCGGGTTCAAGTTCGACGAAGTGTCGCGGCGCGCGCCGGGCCGGGGCAGCGATGTGACGCTGACGCTGGATGCGCGCATCCAGCGCGCGGCCGAAGGGGTGCTGGCCGGCCAGCGCGGAGCGGTGGTTGTCGTAGATCCGCGCAACGGCGACGTCCTGGCGCTGGCCAGCGAGCCGGGCTTCAATCCCAACGATTTCGTGCCGACCGTGCCGGCCTCCATCTGGAAAGCGCTGCTGGGCGATCCGGCGCGGCCGCTGTTCAACCGTGCGACGGCGGGGGAATACGCGCCCGGCAGCACGTTCAAGCCGGTGACGCTGCTGGCCGCGCTGCACAGCGGCGAGATCACGGCCGACACGCATTTCACCTGTCCGGGCTATTTCGACCTGGGATCGGCGCGGTTCCGCTGCTGGCAGCACTGGGGGCACGGGAGCATCGACCTGCCATCGGCCATCCGCTATTCGTGCAACGTCTATCTGTTTCATTCGGCGCTGGCCTGCGGACCCGAGGCGGTGCAGGCGATGGCGCGCGCGGTCGGCTTCGGCCGCAAGACGGACATCAGCCTGGATTTCGAAAGCAAGGGGCTGGTGCCGGACGATGCCTGGAAGCGCGCGGCCCGCCATGACGGCTGGCGCGACGGCGACACCTGCAACCTGGCGATCGGGCAGGGCGCCCTGCTGGTCACACCGCTGCAGCAGGCGCTGTATGCGGCGACGCTGGCGAACGGGGGCACGTTGTGGAAACCGCGCCTGGTGAGCCAGGTCGTTTCGGCGGAGGGCGTCACCAATTCGATCGCCGCGGAACCGGCGGCGGCGGGCCCGCATTGGCAGCCGGCATTCATCCGGACCGTGCGGGAAGGCATGCGCGACGCCGTGAACCAGCCCGACGGCTCCGGCAAGCGCGCGATGCTCCAGAATGTGGTGGTGGCGGCGAAGACCGGCACGGCGGAATACGGCGTCAAGGGCGCGGGCCGCAAGATGACGTGGATGATCGCGTTTGCGCCGTTCGAGGCGCCGCGCTACGCCGTGGCGCTGCTGGTGGAAGACGGCATGAGCGGCGGGACGACGGCCGCGCCGCGCGTCAAGCAGCTGCTGACCCAGGTGTTCACCGAGGTGGAGCACATGGATCTGCCGCCGGCGGCGCCGGTGCCGGACGTACCGGTCAGCGTACCCGTGCCCGCGCCGGCACTGGAACCGGCCCCGGCGCCGGAGACCGTTCCCGCGCCCGAGGAGGAACCGGCATGAGCCGGCGCAAACCATCCTGGTGGCGCGTGTTTCTGGCGCAGGACTGGCTGGCGATCTTGCTGGTGCTGGGCCTGCTGGGCGCGGGGTTGACCTTCATCTACAGCGCGTCCTGGCGCGGCGAGGAAACCGGCATCGTCGGGTCGTGGTTCTCCAAGCAGATCTGGTGGGCGGTGCTGGGGGCGGGGGTGGCGCTGGTGCTGGTGGCCACCGACTACAAGTTCTGGATCCGCCATTCGTGGTGGTTGTATCTGGCCACGCTGGGGCTGCTGGGGCTGGTGTTCGTGCCGGGCATCGGCCGGAAAGTCTACGGCGCCTACCGCTGGCTGGTCATTGCCGGCGTGCCGGTGCAGCCGTCGGAATTCGCGAAGATATCGGTGGTGCTGGTGCTGGCGCGGCTGCTGTCGAGTTCCGTGCTCCGGCCGCGGTCGTTCGGGACGGTGCTGGCCGCGCTGGTGGTGATGGGCCTGCCGTTTGGATTGATTCTCGAGGAGCCGGATCTGGGGACGGCGATGATCCTGGTGCCGACGACGGTGTGCATGCTGTTCGCGGCGGGGTGCGCGCTGCGGTATCTGATCGGCCTGGGCCTGCTGGGGGGGGCCGGGCTGGCGGTGGGGCTGTCGCCGCTGGCGCGGTACGTGCTGGACGACTACCAGCGCGAGCGCATCGCCACGTTCCTGGATCCCTCGCGGGATCCGCTGGGCTCGGGCTGGAACGCCCTGCAATCGGCCATCGCGGTCGGGTCGGGCGGCTTCTCCGGCAAAGGATTTTTGAAAGGGTCGCAAAACGTGCTGGGCTTCCTGCCCCGCACGGTTGCGCCCACGGACTTCATCTTCCCGGTCATTGCCGAGGAGAAGGGGTTCATTGGCGCCAGCGTGCTCCTGCTGGCCTTCGCCTGCCTGCTGACGTGCTACATCCGCACGGCGTGGACGGCGAAGGACCCGGCGGGCAGCCTGCTGGCAACGGGCATTGCCGGCTTGTTGTTCTGCCATGTCTTCGTGAACATCGGGATGACCATCGGCCTGCTGCCGATCACGGGGCTACCGCTCCCGTTCGTCAGCAGCGGCGGTTCGTTCATGGTGAGCACGTTGGCGGGCTTCGGGTTGGTGCAAAGCGTGTATGTGCGCCGCATGAGGCGCGAGGTGTGAAATGTGGGAATGGTTGAAAATGATCGGACTACGGAAAAAAACCAAGCGTGAAATCATCGTCAACGCGGAGAGCCTGGAGACCCGCGTGGCGATCATGGAAGACAGCCATCTGGAGGAGTTCGCGATCGAGCGCCCGACCGAGGAGCGCATCGTGGGCAGCATCTACAAGGGGCGCATCCAGAACATGGAGGACGGCCTGCAGGCCGCCTTCGTGGACATCGGGATGAAGAAGAACGCCTTCATCCACTACTGGGACATGATCCCGGAGGATGCGGCGCGGCTCGAGGCCGAGGAAGGCATGGCGGCGAACCGACCGCGCAAGAAGAAGACGCAGCCCGGCGAGATGGCGAAACTGTTCCCGCCCGGCAGCGAAATCATCGTGCAGGTGACCAAGGGGCCGATCGGGACGAAGGGGCCGCGCGTGACGGCGAACCTGAGCATCCCGGGGCGGTACCTGGTGATGATGCCCGGCAGCAAGCTGAAGGGCGTCTCGCGCAAGATCGAGGACGACAAGGAGCGCGAGCGGCTCAAGAAGGCGCTGGGGCGGCTGCCGATTCCCTCGGGCATCGGCCTGATCATCCGCACCTCGGCGGAGGGCTCGCGGGCGAGTAGCTTTGCGCGCGACCTGCGCGGCCTGCTGGACAACTGGCAGAAGATCGAAGACGGCATCAAGAACAAGCCGTCGCCGTGCTGCCTGTACCACGAGCCCGACCTGGTGGAGCGCGTGGTGCGGGATTCGCTGACCGAGGAAATCGACCGCATCGTGATCGACGCGCGCGAGACCTACGACCGCATCCGCGACATGACCAGCCGCATTTCGCGGCGGGTGAAGAACCGGGTGAAGCTCTATGACGGCGCGGTGCCGATTTTCGAGCATTTCGACGTGGAAAAGCAGCTGGAAAGCGCCTTCCGGCGCAAGGTCTGGCTGAAGTCGGGCGGCTACCTGATCTTCGACGAAACCGAGGCGCTGGTGGCCATCGACGTGAACACGGGGCGGCACAAGGGCGGCAAGACGCAGGAGGAGAGCATCCTGCAGGTCAACACCGAGGCGGCGGTGGAGGTGGCGCGGCAGCTGCGCCTGCGCAACATCGGCGGGCTGGTGGTGATCGACTTCATCGACATGAAGTCGCGCAAGAACCAGGTGGCGGTGCACAAGACCCTGAAGGAAGCGCTGCAGAACGACAAGGCGCGCACCAACGTGCTGCCGGTTTCGCAGCTGGGCCTGATCGAGATGACGCGCCAGCGCATGGAGGAAAGCCTGCGCGCGGCGAACTACTCCGACTGCCCGTACTGCCACGGGCGCGGCAAGGTGCTTTCGAACCTGAGCATGAGCGTGCGCATCCAGCGCCGCATCCTCGAGGTGATGAAGAAGAACCAGCACCGCGGCGAGATGCCCCTGCGCATTTCGGTCAATCCGATGGTCATGGAGCGCCTGCGCCGGGAGGACGAGCAGGTGCTGATCGACCTGGAGAAGCGCTGCGGCACGCACCTGACGTTCGTCAGCGACGTGAACCTGCACATCGAGGACTTCCGCATCACGCACGGGCAAAGCGGCGAAGTCCTCTACGAGGATCACGAACAATAGGAAAAAAACAGAATTCAGGATTCTGGAGGGCCGGGCGGCGACGCCCGGCCCTTTTCCGTTCAGCAAATGCGGGGCAACTGCTCGCCGGACGGGGGCACCAGGCGCCGGACGGTCCCGAGGGCCGTGCGGGCGGAAACGCCGTGGCCGGCGGCCACCGCGCCGATGACGGCGGACCGGGCGGTGACGGGATGGCGCTTCAAGACCGCCAGGACGGCGGCCGTATCGGCCGGCGCGACAAACAGCGCGGCGCAGCCTTCATTGGCGACGAAAAGGGGATCAAAGCCCAGCAGTTCGCAGGCGCCGCGCACGGGTTTCTCGACGGGAATCGCGGCTTCATCGATCTGGATGGCGAGCCGGGCGGCGGCGGCCAGTTCGCAGAGGGCGCCGCCGAGGCCGCCGCGGGTGAGGTCGCGCGCGCAATGCAGCGCCGGGCCCTGCGCGAACAATTCGAGCAGGGGGGCGTGCAGGGCGGCGCAGTCGCTCTGCACCGGCGGATCGAAGACGAGGCCGTGGCGCCGGGCCATGACGGCGATGCCATGCCGGCCGATGTCGCCCGTGAGGATGACTTGGTCGCCGGCGCAGATGCGCTCCGGGGCCAGGGGTTCCGGGGCGGCGATTTCGCCGACGCCGCTGGTGTTGATGTAGAGGCCGTCGCCACTGGCGCGGCCGATGACCTTGGTGTCGCCGGCGATAATGGAGACGCCGGCGGCGGCGGCGGCGGCGCGCATGGAGGCGGCGACGCGGCGGAGGGTTTCGAGGGGCAGGCCTTCCTCGAGGATGAACCCGGCGGTGAGGGCGGCGGGCCGGGCGCCGGCCATGAGCAGGTCGTTGACGGTGCCGTTGACGGCGAGGGTGCCGATGTCGCCGCCCGGGAAAAACAGCGGCTGGACGACATAGGAATCGGTGGTGAACGCCGCGCGGCGGCCGCCGAGGGTGAAGAGCGTGGCGTCGTGCGGCGAAGCGGAGTGGGCGCCGAAGGCCGGCAGGAAGATGTCGTGGATCAGGGACGCGGTCAGGGTGCCGCCGCCGCCGTGGGCGAGGGTGATCGTGTCGTAGCGGGGCGTGGGTATGGGGCAGGAAATGGTCATGGGCACACCATACCGCATCCCGGGACGTCTGAACAGGGCCGAACCCGGTTTTGCGGGGCTTGCGGCCGAGGGCGCGGTGACAGTGGCTGTTTTGGGGTTGAATTACCGATGACATTTCATCAGTCTGCGGACCGAGGTGGGCGTTGCAGATGCACAAAAGGGGATTGCGATGAAAATCAGCGGCAGAATCTTTTCCGGAGTGGCTTCAATTCTACTCCTTTTTGTCCCTCTCATTCGTGCAGAAGATGCGACGAACAACCCCAACCCGGAGCAAGTAGTCCGGGCCTGCTTTGATTTTGCAGCCGGCCTGACCAATTTCTCGGTCGATTGCATGCGGCTGGAGGATACCGAGCGCAGAACGGGAAAGAGTTATATCGTTTATGCCGACCTGCCCAGCCGGTTGCAGGTTTTTCATGACGCCTATTTTGATCCGCACATCTGGGATTATGCGGCCGGGAATGTCACCATTTTTCTGCCGGCTTCCGGGGAGTTACGGCACCATCCCGCAGAGGTTGGGACATTTCCCTTCGCCGTGAAGGACCATCCTGATCCCGTCGAGCGAGGTCTGCACAACTCGCTTTTCCTACCGGACCTAGTCTCCGGACACTTGGCCGGTCTCGTACTGTCCAATGCCGTGCGCATCACCAATCTCACAGTTCGATCCATGAGCTACAACGGATTCCCCTGCCAGCAGATCCGCGTAGAACAGAAAGACCAGACCGCCTATGAGTTGCTGATCCAGAAAGGGGATACGCCATTCATACATTCCATTAAACGCGTCGCGGCCCGGACGAATATCCAAAGTGAACTTCCGGTCGGCGAAAAGATTCTAGCCGAGGAAATGTATCGCCAATGGCAGAGGAACTCACCGGAGATTCCGGCGCACCTTTCGAAGCCTGTGAAACCGGAGCCGGTTGTCTTGTCGGAAGAGGATGTTGCCATTCGGGACCAGGTTATCCAGGCCGCCGGGGGTTATCAGCCCCAGCCGATTCCTGCGCAGACAGAATCCTGCTATCAGGACCGGATCCGGCGCCAGTTCACCAAACTCTACCGGGACAAAGTCCTGGCGCAGGCGGATCCGGACATGCCCTGCCGGGATGAAGTGGCCCGGTTTCTGGATGCATATATCAACCATCTGGCCACCGAACAGCCGGATGTCGAGACGCTTCTAGCCCAGACGACGGAACTGATGGGCAAGACCCCGGAGATTCCGCTAGTGGCCTATGGCCATGCCTGCATGTTAACGGCCATCAATACGGCCAACCCCCTCTATGTGGGCATTCCCCAGCAGACCCGAGAAGAAATCATCCAAAATCTGGAAGCGGCCTATGCGGGATTTCAATCCCCCCAATGGAGCCATCCGTACCTGGCCATGCGAAGCGCTTATCGGCGGGCCATGGCCGGGGTCAACCCCGATCCAGTGTGGGGCGCTCGGGCCTGGACGGATTTCCGGCGGTTGCTGGACGATCCGGACATGGTTGAGCACTACGGCGACCAGCTGGTGTCGGATTGGGCGGATCTCGTTCGCGCTTACAATAGTCCACTGGCCAAGCAGCGGCTGGAAAAAATGCGGGAATTCAAGTTTCTCGAAGAAACCCGGCCGTGGCTGTACCACATGCTGATGGGCGTCGGGTACCTGTGCGAAGGCTGGGATAAGGACGAATACCTGCGCGCACAAGACGACAACATTCGCCAGGCCATCGTTCATCTGGCCAAGGCCTATGAATTGGAACCGAAGCGCCCGGAAGCGGCGGGATACATGATCACGGTCATGCTGGCCAGCGGCGGCGGCCGGGCGGCGATGCGCCAGTGGTTCGACCGGGCGGTGCAGGCCGAGATGGATTATCTACCCGCCTATGATAACTATATCGTCATTCTATTTCCGGTCTGGGGCGGAGACGATGGGTCGCGCCAGGCCTTCGGAGTGGAATGCCTGCAAACCCGGCGGTTCGATACACGGGTGCCGGGATATTATCTGGACGCCATTGAGGCGCTGGCCAAACGGGATGCCGTTCCGCGCGCCACGTTTCGGCAGCCGGGGTGCTATGAAAACCTCATGGCGCTGATGGACGGCTATGAACATCAAGCCGACGCGCCGCGGGGAGCGGATTACTGGGAATCGCGCAAGGCGGTTTATGCCTGGGCCTGCGGTCGCGCGCCGGCCGCGGCGGAAATCCTGGCGGCACTGGGGGACCGTTTCGACGCGTCCGGGCTGCAATTTTTCGGCACGGATCCCCGCCGGTTTCTCGAAGAGGTATGGACGCAGAGCGGGACGCATGCCGGTGAGTACCGGAGCGCCGTTGCAAGCCTGGCGGCGGGTGACATCGGGGCCGCCCGCCAGACAATCGGGAACGTGCTGACGACCGTGTCCGCAGAAGATCCGGCCCGGCCATATTTCCAGCGGCTGGCGAGCCGGTGTGACGTGGCCGAGGCGTGGAACAACGGGGAGTGGGTTTCGCTCATGTCGCCGGATGAGATTGCCTGGGAATGTTCCACGGGCGGCTGGAAATTTGACGGCCAGAATTGGATGTGCACTTCGGAAAACGGCTTGGATGCACAATTAGACTGCCACTTTCCCCTGACGGGGGATTGTGAACTGGAAGGTGCAATTGAATTCGTGGAGGTGATTCCAGCGAGCAAGTACCGATATCCGACGCGAACCCTCAACCTCCTGTTTGGCGTGCCCTTTGACGGACACGATCCCCATTCGGGTGTTCGGATCGGGTTGCGGGACCGCCCCGCCCAGGCTGAGATTGGCGGCACGTCTCCAGATCGGGGACTGGGTGCGATATCGGTGGCCGACATCACGGTCGGAGGACGCAATGAATTCCGCTTGCGCCGGCAAGGAGGCAAGCTTGCGTTCTGGTGGGGCGGGACACTGGTGGCGGACGGCTTCGACCTGAAGATGGAGAAGGCGGATCAAAAGCGGCCCGGTTCTTTTTCCCTTCAGGTCTATGACGGCAAGACCGGAAAGTTTGTTGTCAGGCTGGATGGCGTGCGGGCCCGCCGGCTGGAGCCATGACCGGCGCCTGCGGAAGCTTGCGGGGGAAGGCGGGGGCGGGTAGGATGCCGGGCAGTTGATTGGTGAAAGGGTAGATACAGCTATGACGATCCGCACGCGTTTTGCGCCCAGCCCGACGGGCAATGTCCACATCGGGAACATCCGGGCGGCGATTTACAACTGGCTCTTTTCGCGCCATGAAGGCGGGGAGTTCCTGCTGCGGATCGAGGACACGGATTTGGAGCGGTCGACGCCGGCGGCGGTGAAGACGGTGCTGGATTCGCTGGCGTGGCTGGGCCTGACGTACGACGGCACGCCGCTCTACCAGAGCACGCAGAAGGCGCGGCACCTGGAAATCGCGGAGCAGCTGCTGGCCCAGGGCGCGGCCTACAAGGAGGACAAGGGGGGGACGGGCAAGGGCGAGTGCATCATCTTCAAGATGCCGGGCACGGATATCACCTTCCATGACGAAATCAAGGGCGACATCACGAAGAAGGCCGAGGACTTGAAGGACTTCGTGATCGTGCGCTCGGACGGCTCGCCGGTGTTCCACCTGGGCAACGTGGTGGACGACATCACGATGGGCATCACGCACGTGATCCGCGGCGACGACCACGTGGAGAACACGTTCAAGCATGTGGCGATGTACGCGGCCATCGGGGCGCCGGCGCCGAAGTTCGCGCACCTGCCGATGATCGTGAACGCGCAGGGCAAGCCGTATTCGAAGCGCGACGGCGCGGCGTACGTGGGCGAGTTCCAGGAGAAGGGCTTCCTGCCGGAGGCGCTATTCAATTCGCTGGCGCTGCTGGGCTGGAGCCCGGGCGACGACCGCGAGGTGATGACGCGCGACGAGATGATCGCGGCCTTCACGCTTGACCGGGTGCGCAGCGCCCCGAGCCAGCTGGACATGACCAAGCTGCTGTGGATGAACGGGGAGCACCTCAAGCGGCGGGGGCCGGACGAGATCGCGGCCGGCTGCCGGGCGGCGATGCAGCGGCAGGGGTTGTGGCGGGACGACATCGATCCGGCCTATTTCCGCGCGGTGATCGCGTGCCTGGGCGAGCGCATCCGGCTGTACAGCGATTTGGGCGAGCAGGCGGCCTTCTTCTTCACCGAGGAATTCCCGTACGACGAGAAGAGCGTGAAAAAGCGGCTGCTGAAGGAGGGGGCCATCGGGATTTTGCGCGAAGAATTGGCCACGCTGGAGGCGGTCCCGGAGCCGTTCACGGCGGCGGCGGCGGACGCGGCGCTGCACGAGCTGGGCGCGCGGACGGGCCGGCAGATGGGCGACCTGGTGCATCCGGTGCGGGTGGCGGTTTCGGGCACGGGCGTGGGGCCCGGGCTGTTCGACATGCTGGCGACGCTGGGCAAGGCGCGCGTGCTGGCGCGCATCCGGCGCACCCTGGGCATTTACGGCGGGTGAGGGCGGACGGCATGCGGCGCAAACCGGAAGTTTTCCACACTATGGAAAAACTTTCGGAGATTTTTGCCGCTGCGGTCGCCGCCGCTCCCTCGCTCGCCGCGCCGTGGCGCGGCGCTATAGACCTCGCGTTCGCCCGGCGCCTGTTGGCTTGGGCTCGGCACTCGGCTATTCCACACCATGGAAAAACCTTCGGAGATTTTTCCACACTGTGGAAAAATCCTGTGGACGGCCTGGGCCGCGAGCACGCTGGCGTGGGCGGCGGGCTGCGCGACGGTGAAGGCCAACCGGCTGGCGATTCCGAAGGTGGTGCACTGGACGGTGACGGCCGCGGATGCGGCGGAGGGGCACGGACCGGAGCTGGCGGTGGACGGACGGGGGGACACGTGGTGGCAGAGCGGCGGCGGAACGGCGCCCTGGCTCCAGGTGGACCTGGCCCGGCCGGCGATGGTGTGCGGATTCTCGCTGCAGTGGGGCGAGCCGCATGCGACGGCGTATGCCGTGCAAACGAGCCTGGACGGGACGCATTGGGCGCTGGGCTACGAGACGAAGGACGGCGACGGCGACTGGGACCAGGTGTCGATCGAGCCGGTGCTGGCGCGCTATCTGCGCGTGGAAGTGGCGCCGGAAGGGCTGCCGGGCGCCGGGGTTGCGCTGGCCGCGCTGGAAATCAAGGGCCTGGCGGACCAGCCGCAGGCGTGGGTGGATGGCGCGCCGAATCCCGGGGCGGCGGCGTTGCTGGACGGCAACCCGGCCACCACCTGGCAGTCCCGGCATCCGGCGGCAACAGTGGAATTGGATCTGCGCAGTTCCAAGCCGGTGGGCAGCGTGCGCGTGGACTGGGGCACGAACGGGTTTGCCTCCAATGTGGTGGTGGAAATTTCGACGAACCGCGCGGACTGGACCTCGGTGGGCCGCATCCAGCCGCGGGCGGGCGATTTCGACGTGGTGATGAACGAAACGGTCCGGCCGGCGCAATTTGTGCGGCTGTCGTTTTCGGGCGGCACGGGCGCGGACGGGGGCTTCGAAGTGGCGGGCATCACGCTGCGGGGCGGCGAGGGGGCGGCGCGGCCGTGGGCGTTGTACGAGCTGGCGGCGTCGCATGCTCCGGAAGGGGTGTATCCGGATGTGTTCCGGAAGCGCCAGACCTACTGGGCGGCGGTTGGCGGTCCGAAGGCGGGGGATGCGGAGTGCCGCCTGGACGAGTGGGGCGTGTTTGCGGCGCAGCCGCGCGGCGCCACGCTGGCGCCGCTGCTGATCATGGACGGCCAGGTGCTTTCGGCGCATCAGGCCGCCCGCGTGGAGCACCGGCTCGGGGGCGACGGCGCGCCGATGCCGGAGACGGTGTGGCGGATGGATTCGGGGCTGGCGCTGCGGATCCGGGCCCTGTCGCATCCGGGCGCGCCGGCGCCGATGGCCTGCGTGCAGTACGAACTGGTGAACGATTCGATCATGGTGCAGACCGGCCGGCTGTGCTGGGTGGTGCGGCCGGTGCGGCTGGCGCCCGTGCATGCGCGCAGCGGGCTGGCGCCGATCCACAAGCTGCAGGCCGCCGCCAACGAGGCCGGGTGGCAGGAGCTGTGGGTGAACGATGAACCGCTGTTCGCCGTGCCGGAAGCCGGACTGCCGTTCGGGGCGGCGGCGTTCGAAGCCGGGGATGTGACGGAGTATTTCCGGCGGGGGGAAACCCCGCTGGCGCGTGCCGTGACGGACGAGAACGGGCTGGCCTCGGGTGCCTGGTGGCGCGATTTCACGCTGCAACCGGGGGAAAAGCTGCGGATGGTGATTGCAGCCAATGCGCAACCGTCCGCCGAACCGGGCGGGCGGCGCTTCCCGTGGCCGGACGTGGAAGGCCTCGCCGAAAAAGCCGCGGATGCCTTCGAGCGGGAGTGGGTGGACGAAGCCTGGGCCTGGCGCGATGAAACCGGGCGATATTTCCCGCGGATCGACCGGCCGGAGGCCAGCGAATGCCTGCGGGCGCAAACCGGCTGGCTGCTGTCCGTGCATGGCGCCGACGGAGACGACCTGGAGGCCGTTTCGTTGCGGGTGGCGGCGCTGCTGCGGGCCGGGCAGCCGGCGGCGGCGCGCGGCTGGATCGAACGGGTGGCGGCAACCGTGCAAACGAACGGCTGGGTGCCGGCGCTGCTGGATCCCGTGGGGGCCCTGCCGGTGGATCCGGTGCAACTGGGCCGCCACGCCACGCAGGGACAATTCGCTTTCCTGGTCCTCGAATATTTCCGATTCACGCAGGATACGGCTTTCCTGCATGAAATGTATCCGCGGGTCCGGAGCGCCATGGCCTACGTGCAGGCGTTGCGCGCGGAACTCGAAAAGACCGAATGGAAGCTGCCGGAAGACGAGCGCTATCTGCTGGAAGGCCTGCTGCCGGTTTCCGGCGCGCGGCCGGGCAGTCCCAAGCCGGTGCACTTGTTCGCCGATCATTACTGGACCCTGCTGGGGTGGAAGGAATGCCGGACGGCGGCCTCGCTGCTGGGGCTGAATGATGACGCCGCATGGGCCGACGAGCAATATCGCCTGCTGAAATCCTCCGTGCGGCGCTCCCTCCGGGCCCGGATGGACCAGATGACCGGGTCGTGGATTCCGGCCTCGGCGGAGGAGGAGCGCCTGGACATCGATTCCGTGGCCTTGCTGTTCTGGCCCTGCGAGGAGACCGATCTGGTCGAACCGCACGAACTGCAAACAAGCCTGGACACATTTTATGCGGAATTCCTCCTGCGGCGGCACCCGGATTGGAACGGCTTGATTCCGTCAGACGAGGGGTTGCTGATGATTCCGCTGGCGGCGATGGGGCGCGGCGAATACGTGCGGGAAGTGCTCTATTCGCTGTTGGACCGGCGGCAACCCAAGGGCTGGAACGTCTGGGCGGATGTGACCAGCAGCGATCCGCGGCAGATCGGGCAGATCGGCGACATGCCGGACATCCGGGCGGCATCGTCATATCTTATTGGTGTAAGAGGAATTGCAGCCCGTGAGTCCGGCAAGAGATTGGATCTTTTCTCGGGCGCACCCTGGGAGTGGTTGCAGCACGGGGAAGGATTCCGGGTCTACGGCATGCCGACGGCATTCGGGCCGCTGGATCTGGCGGGCTACTGGTGCAAGAAGGAATTCACGGTGGAAATCGGGGGCGGGGCGGAACCGCCGGAGGGGTACCGGATCTGGTGGCCCCACCAGATGACGCCGGAACGGGTGTTGGCCAATGGCACGGACCTGGAGGATTTCGATTCCCAAGGGGCGGTTTTGCCCCATGATTTCAAAGGCAAGGTTGAGGTTATTTTCCCGCTTTCGGCACCTTGGCCGCGGGATCCCTAGACGGGGGCGGGCGGGGGCGGTCGGCCCGGGGGGCAATAAATCTGCAATTTGCCATGTGTTTTTCTTGACGCAACTACGCAAGGGGACTTATGTTCCAAATGTAGACGGACTCTATGGAGAGCCCATAGTGAAGGCGAGGGAGAGATGCAAAACGAAATGCAAAACTTGACCAAACGCAACTTGGCGATCCGGATCGCCGAGGAAACCGGCTTGACCCAGCAGCAGGTCGTAGCGGTGATCCAGAAAACTCTGGATTCCATCGTGGAATCCCTGCGCGCCGGACAAACCATCGAGTTCCGCAAGTTCGGTGTTTTTGATGTCCGGGAACGGCGCCAGCGCATCGGGCGCAATCCCCACAAGCCCGACCAGGTGGTCGTGATTCCCAGCCGGAAGGTGGTGCGCTTCCGCCCCGGCAAGACGATGAAGGAAATGTTCAAGTAGGCATTCCTTCCCAGCGGGATCCATGAAATTCGCGCGCGCGGAACAGCGCGCCGCAGAAGGTTTTTCCATGTCTTCAGCCAACCAGCCCGTGCAAGGAATGTCGGACATCGCCGTGCCGGAGGTGCGCCTGTGGCAGCGGCTGGAGGAAATCGCCCGCGCGGTACTGGCCCGGTACGGTTTTGACGAACTGCGCACGCCGGTCGTGGAATTCGAAGCGGTGTTCACGCGCTCGCTGGGTGAAACCACCGACGTGGTGCAGAAGGAAATGTATGTTTTCGAAAAAGGCGGGCGGCGCCTGTGCCTGCGTCCGGAGGGCACGGCGGGCGTGATGCGGCATGCGGCGGGGCTGGGCGCGCAGGAGACCGACGGCGCGCGCTGGTACTACATCGGGCCGATGTTCCGCCATGAGCGGCCGCAGGCCGGGCGTAAGCGCCAGTTCCACCAATGCGGCGTGGAGTGCCTGGAGCCGCCGGCGCCGCTGGTGGATGCGGAAATCCTGGCGTTGCAGGTCGACCTGCTGCGGGCGTGGGGCATCGGCGATTGCACGGTGCGCCTGAACACGCGCGGCGAAGCCGGCGGTCAGGCGCGCGTGGCGGAGGGCCTGCGCGCGGCGCTGGCCGCGCGCGAAACAGAGCTGTGCGAAGACTGCCGGCGGCGGATGTCCGAAAACGTGCTGCGCGTGCTGGACTGCAAGAACGAAGCCTGCCAGGCCATCGTGGCGGCGCTGCCGCCGCTCACGCAATTCATGAGCGAGGCGTCGCGCGCGTACCTGGAGCAGGTGGCGGCGCATCTGGATGCGCTGGGCGTGGCCTATCGTCTCGACCCGCTGCTGGTGCGCGGATTGGATTACTACGAGCACTCGGTGTGGGAAATCGCCAGCACGGCGCTGGGCGCGCAGAACGCCGTGGCCGGCGGCGGGCGGTATCGCATGCAGCTGGGCGGACGCGAACTGGCGGGCGTGGGCTTTGCCATCGGCCTGGAGCGCGTTGTGGGGGTGTTGCAGGCCCTGGGGCGGGACGGCGCCCTGTTGGCCCCGCCGCCGCCGTTGATCTGGCTGGTGGGACTGGGGGCCGAGGCCATGAAGCAGAATCTGGTGCTGATGCAGAAACTGCGGGCGGCCGGTTTGACCTGCCGGATGGCACCGGATGGCAGCATGAAATCGCAGATGCGCGCCGCCAACAAATCGGGCGCGGCGTGGGCGGTCATCCGCGGCGACGACGAGCTGGCCAAGGGCGTGGCGGGGGTCAAGGACATGGTTTCCGGCGCGCAGGAATTCCTGGTGGTGGATACGCTGGCGGAACAGCTGGCGGTAAAAGTCGCCGTCGCCAAGGCGTAAATTCAGCGCAACATCGGGGGAGGGACGGCTACTGCCGTTCCGGTTGGAACAACAAGCTCTTCAATGAATTAAATATGCGATACATTTGGCACACAGTGAGACATGTTGTCTCATTTATGATATAGACATTCAGATTTTTGCTCGGACAGATATATATGTATCTTATTGATATGAAACAAATAACATATATTTACCCATATTTGGCATGCTGATTGCTTAAGAATAGGCGATCGTGTGTCGCAACGCGGCACTTCAGGAAAGAAGAGGAAAGCATATGTCAAAAGTTCTCGGCATCGATTTGGGGACGACCAATTCCTGCATGGCGGTGATGGAAGGCGGTCAGCCGACCGTGATTCCGAATGCGGAAGGCGGGCGCACGACACCGTCGATCGTCGCCTTTACGAAGAGCGGCGAACGGTTGGTGGGCAGCGCGGCCAAGCGGCAGGCGGTGACGAATCCGAAGCACACGGTGTTCTCCATCAAGCGGTTCATGGGCCGCAAGTTCGACGAGGTGCAGCAGGAAATCAAGCGCGTGCCGTACGAGGTCGTGCGCGCGGCCAATGGCGATGCGCACGTGAAGATCGGCGACAAGACGTATTCGCCGCCGGAGATTTCCTCCATGATCCTGCAGAAGATGAAGGCGGATGCCGAGGCGTTCCTGGGCGAATCGATCAGCCAGGCGGTCATCACGGTGCCGGCGTATTTCAACGACAGCCAGCGGCAGGCGACCAAAGACGCCGGGCGCATCGCGGGCCTTGAAGTCCTGCGCATCATCAACGAACCCACGGCGTCCTCGCTGGCGTACGGGCTGGACAAGAAGAAGGACGAAAAGATCGCGGTCTACGACCTGGGCGGCGGGACGTTCGACATTTCGGTGCTGGAGATCGGCGAAGGCGTCTTCGAAGTGAAGGCGACCAACGGCGACACCCACCTGGGCGGCGATGACTTCGACCAGCGCATCATGGATTGGCTGGTGGGTGAATTCAAGAAGGAGAACGGCATCGACCTGACGAAGGATCCGATGGCCCTCCAGCGCCTCAAGGAGGCCGCGGAGAAGGCGAAGTGCGAATTGTCGAGCTCGCAGAGCACCGACATCAACCTGCCGTTCATCACGGCGGACGCCAGCGGGCCGAAGCACCTGAACGTGACGTTGAGCCGGGCCAAGCTGGAGCAGCTGGTGGGCGACCTGATCGACCGGTCGATGACGCCGGTGGAGAACTGCCTGCGCGACTCGGGCTTCACGAAGGACAAGATCGACGAAGTGATCCTGGTCGGCGGCATGACGCGCATGCCCCGCGTGCAGCAGGAGGTCGAGAAACAGCTGGGCAAGGAACCGCACAAGGGCGTGAATCCGGACGAAGTCGTGGCCGTCGGCGCGGCGATCCAGGGCGGCGTGCTCAAGGGCGAGGTCAAGGATGTGCTGCTGCTGGACGTGACTCCGCTGACGCTGGGCATTGAAACCCTCGGCGGTGTGATGACGCCCCTGATCGAGCGCAACACCACGATTCCGACGCGCAAGAGCGAGATTTTCAGCACGGCGGGCGACAACCAGAACACCGTGGAAATCCATGTCCTGCAGGGCGAGCGCAAGATGGCGGGCGACAACAAGACCATCGGCAAGTTCCACCTGGACGGGATTCCGCCGGCGCCGCGCGGCGTGCCCCAGATCGAAGTGACCTTCGACCTGGACGCCAACGGCATCCTGAAAGTGAGCGCGAAGGACCTGGGCACGGGCAAGGAGCAGAAAATCACCATCACCGCCTCGAGCGGCCTGAACAAGGACGAAGTGGAGAAGATGGTGAAGGACGCCGAAGCCCACGCCGGCGAGGACGCCAAGCGGCGCGAAGCCGTGGATGCCAGGAACCGCGCCGAGGCGATGGTGTACGAGACCGAGAAGTTCCTGAAGGAAAACGGGGAGAAGATCCCGTCCGACAAGAAGATGAAGGTCGAGAACGGCATCCAGGCGCTGAAGGACGCCCTGAAGGGCGGCGATGCGGAGGCCATCAAGAAGGCCAGCGAAGCCCTGACCAGCGACATGCAGGCGGTTTCGGCCGACCTGTATGCGCAGGCCAAGCAGGCGCCGCACGGCGCGCCGGGTGCCGGGCAGCCCCCGCCGCCGCCGAATGCCGGCGGCAAGGCGGACGGCGACGTGATGGACGCCGACTTCGAGATGGTCGACGAAGACAAGAAGAAGAATTCAAAATAAAACAAACCGGCCGGCGCGGCGGCGGGCGACCCGCCGCCGGGCGGCCATGATCCACAACCAGGAGAAGAGAAGACTATGAAGATCCAACCGTTGGGAGACCGCGTGCTCGTGGAGCCCGTGAAGGAAGAGGAGATCAAGAAGGGCGGGATCATCATCCCCGACACCGCCAAGGAAAAGCCCCAGCAGGGCGTCGTGATCGCCATCGGCACGGGCAAGATTGACGACCAAGGCAAGAAGATCCCGTTCAACGTCAAGAAGGGCGACAAGGTCCTGATGCCGAAGTACGGCGGGACGGAGATCAAGCTGGACGGCAAGGAATACCAGATCATGCGCGAGGAAGACATCCTCGGCGTGCTGGAAGGGTAATCAGACAGGAGCAGAGAGAACATGTCAGCAAAACAGATTGTGTATGATGCAGAAGCCCGGCAGCTGGTGCTGAAGGGCGTCGAGAAACTGAGCAAGGCGGTCAAGAGCACGCTCGGTCCGCGCGGCCGCACGGTCGTGCTGGAGAAGAAGTTCGGCAGCCCGACGATCACCAAGGACGGCGTGAGCGTCGCCAAGGAGATCGAGCTGGAGAATCCGTTCGAAAACATGGGCGCCCAGATGGTGCGCGAAGTGGCGAGCAAGACGAGCGACATCGCCGGCGACGGGACGACGACGGCCACGGTGCTGGTGGAAGCCATCTACCGCGAAGGCTTGAAGAACGTCACCGCGGGCGCGAACCCGGTGGAACTCCGCCGCGGCATCGACCTGGCCACGGACGCCGTGGTCGCCGCCCTGCAGAAGCAGAGCAAGAAGGTCAAGGACAACGAGGAAATCGCCCAGGTCGGCACGATTTCGGCCAACGGCGAAACCACCATCGGCAACATCATCGCGCAGGCGATGGAGAAGGTGGGCAAGGACGGGACAATCACCGTCGAAGAAGCCAAGGGCATCGAGACCACCTTGGACGTGGTGGAAGGCATGCAGTTCGACAAGGGCTACCTCAGCCCGTACTTCGTGACCAAGGCCGACACGATGGAAGTCGTGCTGGACGATGCATACATCCTCCTGTTCGAGAAGAAGATTTCGAACCTGCAGGAACTGCTGCCGGTGCTGCAGAACGTGGCGAAGAGCAGCAAGCCCCTGCTGATCATCGCCGAGGACATTGAAGGCGAGGCGCTGGCCACGCTGGTGGTGAACAAGCTGCGCGGCACGTTGCAGGTGTGCGCGGTGAAGAGCCCCGGCTTCGGCGACCGCCGCAAGGCCATGATGGAAGACATCGCGGTCCTGACGGGCGGCAAGTTCATCAGCGAAGACCTCGGCATCAAGCTCGAGAGCCTGTCGCTGGCGGACATGGGCCGGGCCAAGCGCATCACGATCGACAAGGAAAACACCACGATCGTGGAAGGCGCGGGCAAGACGGCCGACATCCAGGGCCGGATTGCGCAGATCCGCCGCCAGATCGAAGAGACGACCTCCGATTACGACCGCGAGAAGCTCCAGGAGCGCCTGGCCAAGCTCGCGGGCGGCGTGGCCGTCATCAATGTCGGCGCGGCGACCGAAACCGAGATGAAAGAGAAGAAGGCCCGCGTCGAGGACGCGCTGCACGCCACGCGCGCGGCGGTCGAAGAGGGCATTGTTCCGGGCGGCGGCGTGGCGTTGATCCGCGCGCAGTCCGCGCTGGATGACCTGAAGGTCACCGGCGAGGCCAAGATCGGCGTGGATATCGTGCGCAAGGCGTGCGAGGCCCCGCTGCGGCAGCTGACGGAAAACGCCGGGGTCGACGGTTCCATCGTCATCCAGGAAGTCCGCAACGGCAAGGGTGCCTATGGCTACGACGTGGCCAAGGGCGCCTATGTCGACATGATCAAGGCCGGCATCATCGATCCGACCAAGGTCACGCGCGGCGCGCTGCAGAATGCCGCGAGCATTGCCGGCCTGCTGCTGGTCACCGAGGCGATGGTCGCCGAAATCCCGCAAAAGAAGGAAGCGACTCCGCCGATGCCCGGTGGCGGCATGGGCGGCATGGGCGACATGTACTAGCCGTTCCTCCGGATCCCGGGCGGGGCGCGTGAGCGCCCCGCCTTTTTCATGGGCATGGCTCGCCGCCAGTTGTGCGTTGCCAGTTGGCGGTGAAGTGTGATAAAAATACTTTTCGAGGGTCGGAATTTTTCCGGCCCGGGAAGGAACGGAGCGAAGCTGCCGCCCAGGCGGGGCTTCAGAGTGGTTTTCCGCCCTGGGGGAAACCCGCAATGGAATGGACATGAGCATGGACGACGAGGCCAGTCCGGAGAACGGGCAGCAGGAAAAACCGGAACTTGCGCTGGATTTGAATTTCGTACCGACTTGGGCGCGCAAGCCGCCCGAGAACCCCTATGCCGGCCGGGAAGAAGCCGGCGCCGGGGGAGACCGGGGCCGACCCGGCCGCCGGGACGAGCGGCGCGGTTTTTCCGGCCGCCGCGATGGGGCCGACCGCCGCGGGCCGCGGCGCGAAGGTGGCTTCCGGCACGGAGAGGGCGGAGGCCGGCCGGATGGCCGTCCACCGCGCCGCGAGGGGGGCGACCGCTTTGCAAAACCCGGCCGCGACGATGACCGGCGCGGCCCGCGCCGGGAACATGGGCCCCGCCGGGAAGACCGCCGCCCGCCGCGCGAGGCGCTGCCGCGGCTCAACGTCAGGGTCTCCTTTCTGCCGGACCGCGAACGCTTGTCGCTGGTGGTCCGCGACATTCAAGCCAGTCGCCGGGCTTTTCCCCTGATCGAAATCGCCAACCGGTTTTTGAGCCGGGAGGACCTGTACCTGGTCAAACTGGAATTGCCGCCACCGGCGGAGGGGGAGACCCGGCAGACGCTGTTCCAATGCCTGGAATGCAAACGGGTGTTCCGCCAGCGGGCCAATGCGGAAGCCCATATCCTGAACGACCATCTCGACAAGTTTTTTACGATCGAAGAGACCGAAGTCGAGCCGCCGGCCGGAAACTTCGCCTGCGTGGCGCGCTGCGGATTGAGCGGTACCCTGCTGGGGCCGCCGAACTACCACGGCTACAACGAAAAAATCCAGGAGTTGTGGTCGTCCCGGTTTGCCCACCTGTCCAAGGCCGAATACCTGGGGCACATTGAAACCGTGCGCGACGAAGCGCTGGTGGCCCAGTGGAAGGATTCCCTGCGCAAGAAGACGGTGTACCGCCTGAAAGAGGTTCCGGAAGGCCAGGAAGCCGCGGCCATGAGCCGCGCCGAGGCTCAGGACTGGATGCGCACCGGAAAAGTGAATCCGTTGCTGCGTGAATCGGGCCGGTGCATGGTTCCGGGGGCGCAATCCAAGAAGTTCGACGACGGGTCCCTCCGGGCGGCGGTTTCGCTGGCCTGGCAGAAGGAGTCGCGTTTTCCGTTCACGCTGTCGCTGGCGCTGCGGCCGGCCTTCCGGCACATGCATCTGCACTTGTTCAAAGTGAACGCCCGGGAAACGTATGTGACGGCGGTGCCGCCCCAACCGGTGGACCTGGCGCCGGCGCCGGCGATCGTCAAGGAGATCGTGGCGTTTCTGGAGGCGCATCCCGGGACCACGCGCCAGCAGGTGCTGGATGGACTCCGGCCCGGAGCGAATCCGGAATCGGCGGAAGCGGCGGAGTTGCTGCTGCATTTGAACAACCTGGTTGCCAACGGCGGCGTGATTGAATTCTTCAATGCCACCTTGGCGCTGCCGCGCGGGGGGGGGCAGGCCGAGGAGAAGAAGCCGGAAGAACCGGCGGCGGCCGGCGCTGTCCCGGCGGAAGCCCCGCCGGTTGAAACCGCCAGCGAAAGCGCTCCGGCGGCCGCCTCCGCCCCGGCGGCCGCGGCGGCGGACGTGGAAGCGCCGGTTCCCGCGGCAACGGAAGTTTCCGGTTCGGCGGATCTGCCGGCCCCGGCGCCGGAGGAAGGTCCCAAGACGGAGTAACGCCATGGGCCTCAAGTACGCAGTTCTGGGCGACATTCACTCCAACTGGGAGGCCTTGGGGGCCGTACTGGCCGACGCGGCTTCGCAGGGCGTGACCCATTACTGCTGCGTGGGGGATATTGTCGGCTACAACGCGGATCCGGAGCGCTGCCTGGAGAAAGTGCGGGAACTGGCCGGCGACGCGGTGGTGCGGGGCAATCACGACCATTATTGTTCCCGCCAGGAGAACCTCAACGGCTTTCATCCGCTGGCCGCGGATGTCGTGGACTGGACGCGCAAACGGCTGAACGACGACCAGCGCGCCTGGCTGGGCAACCTGCGCTATTCGCGCACGGTGGAAACCTTCATGCTGGTGCATGCCACGCTGGATAATCCCGAAATGTGGGGCTATGTCTTCGACAAACTCGAAGCCGAGGCGAATTTCGCCTACCAGATGTGCTCGGTCTGTTTCTTCGGCCATACGCACGTGCCCCTGGCCTTCGAGAAAGCCGGCATCGTGCGCGGCGGGCTGTACACCAAGCTGCTGATCACCGCCGGGCGGAAGTACTACATCAATGTCGGCAGCGTCGGGCAGCCGCGCGACGGCGATCCGCGCGCCGCCTATGCGATCTACGACCTGGTGCAAAACGTCGTGGAACTGCGCCGGGTGGAATACGACATCGCGGCCGCGCAGCAGAAGATTCTCGCGGCGGGGCTGCCGGCACGGGCCGCCTCGCGCCTGGAAATCGGCCGGTAGGCCGGAAAGGTTATCCATGATGCGCGGTGCCCTGAAAGTATGGCTGGCCATTGGCGGGTTGCTGGTGGGTGCAGCCCAAGCCCAGGTCGAGATCAACTGGTCGCTGGCCAACAACCGGACCGTGCTGATGGAACCCGTTTTGGCCACCGTCCAGATCAGCAACAACACGGGGCAGGACCTGGATTTGACGCCGCGGGGCAACGCCCGGCTGCGGTTCAGCGTTGAAGACCAGCCGTCTTCCACGGTGCCGGATACCGGCCAGCCGCTTCTGCCGCAGGCGGTGATCATCCCGGCCGGCGAGATCCGCGACGTGGAGGTGAACCTGCTGGACGCCTATCGCATCGTCAAGGGCCAGTCGTACATGCTCACGCCGATGATTGAATTCGCCGGCATGCAGTTCACGGGCGAGCGGCGTTCATTGGAAGTGCAGCCCGGGATCGAATTGCTGAAGCGGGAATTCGGGATGCCCAATACCGAGGACGCCCGTTCGGTGTCGTTGCGCCTGATCAACCGGGACCGCAACGACCGGCTCTTCTTCCGCATGGATAAATCGGCGACCGGCTTCTGCCTGGGCGTCTATGATTTGGGCCGCGTGATCCGGTTTTTCAAGCCCTGCCTGGAGCAGGACCGGGAGGGGGCCTTCCATGTCCTTCACCAGAACGGACCGGATCGTTTTGTGCATTCGGTATTCAGCTATGACGGGGTTCCGCAGGAAACCACGTTTTATGCGGCGCAGACAGGCAGCATCAAGCTGGTGCGCAACGAGAGCGGCGGTTTGGAAGTGCAGGGCGGGCTGCTCTACACGGAAGATCCGGAGCACCCCGGCGTTCTGACCGCGCCGGCGTTGCCGCCTTCGCACCCGTACCGCACGACCTTGGGCGATGAGCCCGCCGCCGCGCCGGCGCCGGCACCGGCACCGAAAGCGTCCCGGAAAACAGCAGACAAGCCCACGCAAACCGAGAAGAGCCATGCAGGATCCGACACCATTTCTTGGTAGCCTGCTGGTGGCCTTGGGCGCCCTGGGCCTCGGGGCCGGGATGGTCCTCTGGCGGTTTCCCGCCGCGGTGCAACGCGGTTTGCACGCCTTTCCGCGTTCCAAGTGGCCGGGCTGGCTCCTGACGGCCGCGGGGGTGTTCTGGGTTTCCTGGGTGGTTCGCCACGCCGCCCTGGGCATGTTCGAACCGGTCAAGCCGCTGGTGCCGATGCTGGGGCTGATCAGTTTCGGCGCGATCATCTGGTTCTTGGACGAGTTGCTGGCGCCCCGCGCGCTCGGAGGGCTTTTGCTGCTGCTGGCCAATCCGATGCTCAATGGGGTGCGCTGGTCCGATTCCCCCTGGCGGTTTGTCGTGGCGGCCATGGCCTATGCCTGGGTAGTGGCCGGTTGCATGCTGATGCTGCATCCCTGGTGGTTCCGGAAGGTCGCGGACCGGATCCTGGCGGCGCCGGGCCGGCTGCGCGCGGTGGCCCTGGGAAAGTTGATCGGCGGCGCCGTGCTCCTGGCGGCCGGTCTCTGGCACCTGCGTTGAGGACGCCGCCATGGGCGATTCCATCCGCTCCCATGCTCCGCGGTTTTTGATCCTGCGCGGCGGGGCCATTGGGGATTTCATCGCCACCTTGCCGGTGCTGCAGGCGTTGCGGGCGCAATGGCCGGAGGCGCACCTGGAAATCTGGGGCTATCCGCATATCGCGGAACTGGCGGTGGCGACGGGGCTGGCGCAAACCGTGGTTTCGCTGGATCGGGCCGAAATGGCGCGGTTCTTCGTGCCGGAACCGCAATTTTCCGACGCCCAGGTGGCGGCGGTGCGTTCCTTCGATTTGGTGTTCAATTACCTGCACGATCCGGTCGGACAGGTGCGCAGCAATCTCCTGCTGGCGGGGGCGAAGCAGGTGTTGTCCGGATCCCCGATCATCAAGCACGGCCATGCGGTGCCTTTCCTGCTCGAACCGCTGCAGGCGCTGGCCATCTATGAATCAGCGCTTCTGCCGGTTCTGGATTTTCCGGCGGACCAGCGGGCCCGGGGCCGGGAACGCCTGCAAAAACAGGGGTTGAAGGGCCGGCCGTTCGTCGTGCATCCGGGCAGCGGCAGCCCTTTGAAGAACTGGCCGGTCGAGCGCTATGCCGAGATTCTCCGCCGGTTGCGGGAGCGCAACCGGGAGACGATCGTGGTGATCGGCGAAGCCGATCGCGGCGAAGCCGAAGTGCTGGCGCGCGCGCTCCCCGGGGTGGCATTCCTGACCGGGCTGACGTTGCCGGAGCTGGGGGCGACCCTGACCGAATGCGGCGGTTTCCTGGGCAACGATTCCGGCATCAGCCATCTGGCGGCGGCGGTCGGGTTGCCGGTTACGGTGCTGTTCGGGGCCTCCGACCCGGAAACCTGGGCGCCCCGCGGCCGGGGCAGAGTGCAGGTGCTCCGGGCGCCGGAAGGCGAACTCGAACGCTTGACGATTTCCGCGGTCTGGAACGCGCTGGGATTTGCCTGATTTGGTTTGCGCGCCGGAACCGGGTGCGGTACAAACTTGCGCCGAACCAGGAGCCTTTGATGAAGCCGGATTCCTATTACATCACGACGCCGATCTACTACGTGAACGACCGGCCGCACATTGGCCATGCCTACACGACCGTGCTGGCCGATGTGCTCGCGCGCTGCCAGCGCCTGTTCGGCCGCGACACCTGGTTCCTGACCGGCACCGACGAGCACGGCCAGAAGGTGCAGGAGGCCGCGGCCAAGCTGGGGGTTGACCCGCAGGTGCACGTGGACAATACCGTGGTGCGCTTCCAGGAAGCCTGGCAACGCCTGGGCATCCGCAACGACGATTTCATCCGCACGACCGAGCCGCGCCACAAGGTCATCGTGCAGGAAATCCTGCAGGACTTGTACAACCGCGGGGAAATCTACCGCGACGAATACGACGGCTGGTATTGCGTGCCATGCGAGCGGTTTTTCACCGAGAAGGACCTGGTCAACGGCAACTGCCCGGATTGCGGGCGGCCAGTGCAGCGCGTGCGCGAGGCCAACTACTTCTTCAAGATGAGCCAGTATCAGGATTGGCTGGTGGAATACATCCAGACCCATCCCGGATTCATCCAGCCCGATTTCCGGCGCAACGAGACGCTGGGTTTCCTGCGCAAGCCGCTGCAGGACCTCTGCATTTCGCGGCCGAAATCGCGCCTGGCGTGGGGCATTGAACTGCCGTTCGACAAGGACTACGTGACCTACGTGTGGTTTGACGCGCTGGTCAACTACATCAGCGCCATCGGCTACCGCCGCGATGAAGCGCAATTCGCCCGCTGGTGGCCGGCGATCCACCTGATCGGCAAGGACATCCTGACCACGCACACGGTCTACTGGCCCTGCATGCTGAAGGCGATGGGCGTGCCGATGCCCCAAACCGTGTTTGCCCATGGCTGGTGGCTGATGGGGTCCGCCAAGATGAGCAAGAGCAGTGGCAATGTCGTGAATCCGATGGAGATGATGGACCGCTACGGCGTCGATCCGTTCCGCTATTTCCTGATGGCGGAGATGGTGCTGGGGCAGGATGCGTCCTTCACCGAGGAGGCGTTCATCCGCCGCTACAATGCCGACCTGGCCAACGATCTGGGCAACCTGCTCAACCGCGTGGTCAGCATGACCGGCAAGTATTGCGGCGGGCGGCTGCCGGCGCCGGTCGCGGGCGCCTTTGAAAACGGTCCCGCCGCCGAACTGTTCAAGCAGGTGGCCGCGGCCGCGGCCGGCCTGAAGGCGTCGCTGGACAACTTCACGCTCAGCGCCGGCATCGCGCAAGTGATCGACGCCGTGCGCGCCACCAATAAATTCATCGAAGCCCAGCAGCCCTGGACGCAGGCCCGCGCGGCGGACCCGGGGCCGTTGCATACGACCTTGTATGCCGCCGCCGAAGCCTTGCGTGTCTGCGCCGGCTTGTTGTCCCCGTTGATGCCCGCCAAGATGGCCGAGCTGCGCGCGGCGCTCGGCCTGGAGAATCCCATGACTGTGAATCCCGACGAACTGACGAAATCCGAAGTCTTGAAGCCCGGCGCGCAAGTCGGCGCGCCCGGCGCGCTGTTCCCGCGCATCGAAGCCCCGGTGCCTGAGGTCCAGCCCGCCGCCCCGGCCGGCGAAGCGAAAGCCGAGAAGAAGTCGCCGCCGCCCGGAACCATCGGGAACCCGGAAGGTGTGATTGCCTACGAGGACTTTGCGAAAGTGCAGCTCCGCACCGCCAAGATCATGAGCGCGGAAGCGATCGAAGGCGCAGTCAAGCTGCTGAAGCTGAGCGTGCTGATGGGCGAGGAGCGGCGGCAGATCGTTGCCGGCATCGCGCTCTACTACAAGCCCGAGGAACTCATCGGCAAGACGGTGGTTGTGGTATCCAACCTGGCGCCGATCAAGCTGCGCGGGGTGGAGAGCCAAGGCATGCTGCTGGCCGCCAGCAAGGGTGAACGGCTACGTCTTGTCACGGTGGACGGCGATTTGTCCAGCGGCGCCGTCGTCAAGTGAGTCCGGACTGAACGGGTGCCCCCACGCGGGGGCTCGCGGCTCCAGCCGGGCCACCCGGCGGAAGCACTAAAATACGTACGCCACGCCCACGCCCAGCGCCAGGTTATGGAGCGGGATCGAGGCATCCTCGTCGCGGATGACGCGTTTCGAAATTTTTTCCGAGAAATTGGCGTCGTTTTCCAGATGCATGTACCGCAGCAGAAGATCGCCGCTCCAGCGCTTGGTGATGGCGATGCGGGTGCCGGCGCCGGCCACGAACCCGAGGCTGTCGTCGAGATCGATGTTGCGCCGCTTGCCCTGCCGGGCCTTCCCCGGGGAACCCATATCAAGCCAATCCTGTTCATGGGTGTAGCCCAGCGCCCACCAGGTCGCCGGGTCAAACGTGCCATGCATCCAGGCCAGACCGGCCTGGGCATACGGCGTGAAGCGGCCATAGGTGTTCATTTGGTACACCACGTCGCAGATCGGTCCCGACGCCTTGAAATTGCCGTCGGTATGCTCATCGGTCGTCCGGGTGATGGTTTTGCCTTCGACCTGATCCCAGGTGAGATCCACGCCCCAGTGCGGGGTGAACTGCCACAGCGCATAGAGTTTCCAAGGAATATAATCCTGGACTTCATCGAGCTTGCCGATGGTGCCCAGGTAATTCGTGCTGGGCTCCTCCACGAACGTGAACCAAGTCAGGCGGGTGCCCAGAGTCAGATGACCGTTGAACAGGGAATACCAGGCCTGGCCTCCGGCGGGAACCATGGTTTCAGGACCGGGCCGGGAAGCGGGGGGCGCCGGCGTGGCCTTGGCAGAGGAGGGGGGCGGAATGGGTTCCGCGCGGACGCCGGGGGAGAGCATCAGGCCTATCAGTGCGAAAACGATGGTAAACCGCCTCAACAGGTTCATCACTTCCTCCTCGATATTTAAAGGAGCACTCTAGCACAGGGGCAAGGGGGTGTTAAGGCAAAAGGTTGGGCACGGGCCGTCGTCCTGAGAGAACGGGCCGGAAAATCATGGGAATCGGTTCAAAATCGGGGGTTGCGCCGGGCCGGGGAGCAAGGTACGATACGCCCAAATCATAAACCTACGGTGCGCCGCGCCGTCGAACGAAGGAGATGCGATGATGAGTCTGCGTAAAGGGTTGTGGATCGCAATGGCAGTGTGTGTGTTGGCGGGAACGGCGCTGGCCGAGCCGATGCGCACCGTCTTCACCAAGGAAAACAAGTTCCCGGGCGCCATGAAGCCCGAACTTTCGCTCTCCGGCGGCGGAACGTCCTATGATCCGGAAACCTGGGGCGTCGATGATGTCACGACCTATTCGGTCGGCCCGGGCGTGCGCTTTGGCCTGACGGACCGGTTGGCGGTGCTGGCCGATGTGCCCTATGTCGGCTATTCCTCCGGCGATGTCGATGAGAATGGCCTGGGCGACGTGGAAGTGGGCACGGAATTCCTCTTCTTCGAAGATATCTTCGAATATGCATGGATCATTCCGCATGCCACGGCCATCCTGCCGACGGGCGATGAAGACAAAGGCCTTGGCACGGGCGATACGCAGGCCTGCCTGGGCATCTCTGTTGGCACGACGACCATGGATGTCTTGCATTGGGCCGTGGACGCCAGCTATACCGCGAACGGCACGGAAGCCGATGACGGCAGCGATGACCGGGATGAACTCCTGACGGGCTCCTTCTCCCTCGTGTGGGACCTGGATGACCGTTCGAGCGTCCTGGGTGAAGTGCAGTTCCGCGATGACCCCGTCGATCCCAAAGACGACTATGCGTTCTGCGGGCATCTGGGCATGGCCTACAAGGTCAATGAACGCCTGAGCCTGATGGCCTACGGCGGCGGCGCTTCGGGCTTGGACATCGATTTCTACGGCATGGGCCGGGCGGTGGTCTCGTTCTAATACCACGGACCGCAAGGTCGAAATGCAAGAACCGGTTTTGGCCTCCAAAACCGGTTCTTTCACAATCCGGCCAAGGGCCGGGAAAGAGCGACATGAACATTCGATTGGACGACCTCAACCGGCAGTTCCCGGCGGAGTGGGATGGCGGCCGGGTGGCGCGCGCGAAAACGGCGTTCTTCAAGGCGCTGGCGCTGGAGGCGCACCGGTTCTACGGCGGCAAGATCCAGGTGCTGCCGCGCGCCCCGCTGCCGGGTTTCCAATGGTTCAATGCCTGGTACACGCCGGGTGTTTCGGCGGTTTCCACCGGGATCCGGGACCAGCAGGACGAATCCTTCGATCTTTCCTGGCGCGGGAATGTCGTGGCCGTGGTCAGCGATTCGACCCGGGTGCTGGGCGACGGCGACGTGAGCCCGCCCGGCGGGCTGGGGGTCATGGAGGGCAAGGCCTTCCTGATGAAGGTGCTGGGCGGGGTGGATGCCGTGCCGGTCTGCGTGGACAGCCGCAATGCCCGCGGGGAGCATGATCCGGAAATCCTGATCGACCTGACCCGGCGGCTGACGCCGTCGTTCGGCGCCGTGAATCTGGAGGACATCAGCCAGCCGAACTGCTTCCGGGTGCTGGATGTGCTGCGCGAGAGCTGTGAAATTCCGGTCTGGCACGATGATGCCCAAGGGACCGGCTGCGTGACGCTGGCGGGGCTGATCAATGCCGTGAAAGTGGCCGGCAAGGAACTGGCCGCCTGCCGCATTGTCTTTTTCGGCGCGGGGGCGTCGAACACCACGATCGCGAGCCTCATCCTGCAATCCGGCGCCGATCCGGCCAAGGTGGCGATGTTTGATTCGCGCGGCGGCCTGCACGCCGGCCGCGCGGACATCGCGGCCGACCCGCGCTTCTACCGCAAGTGGGAGATCTGCCAGACGACCAATCCCGGCCGGATCCGCGACGTGACGGAGGCCTTGCGGGGCGCGGATGTGCTGATTTCGCTCTCTCAACCGGGGCCGGACGTGATCAAGCCCGAGTGGGTGCGGACCATGGCGCCCAAGGCCATCGTGTTTGCGTGCGCGAACCCGGTGCCGGAGATCTATCCGCACGCGGCGAAGGAGGCGGGCGCGCTGGTGGTGGCGACGGGCCGGGGCGATTTCCCGAACCAGGTCAATAATTCTCTGGGTTTTCCGGGCATTCTGAAAGGTGCCCTGCTCGTGCGGGCGAGGAAGATCACGGATGCCATGGCCATCGCGGCGGCGCGGACGATTGCGGCTTTTGCCGAACGGCAGGGGCTGGCCCCCGACCGCATCATGCCGCTGATGACGGATGAAGCCGTATTTTCGGAGACCGCCGCGGCCGTGGCGCAGCAAGCTGTGGCCGATGGCGTGGCGCGCCGGCCGCTCACGCCGGAGCAGGTGCTGGAACGGTCCCGGAAGGACATCGCGGAGGCGCACCGCGCGCTGGAAATGCTGATGACGTCCGGGTTGATCCCGCCGCCGCCGGAAGCGATGATCCAGCGCTGCCTGGCCGCCGCCCTGGCCGCCGGCGCTTGATTCAAGCCTGGTGCACGGTCATTTGCGGGAAGGGGATGCTCCACCCGTTTTCATTGCAGGCGTCGACCAGGATGCGCTGGATGGCACCGGCGATCGGCGTGGCGTTGGGGGCGGCCGCGCCGGCTAAATCCGCCACGATGGTGTAATCCAGGGAGGAGCTGTTCGCGCAGGAGAAGAAGACCCGGAGGTCGACGATGTTTTCCGCCCCGGCCACCCGGGGCAATTCGGCCAGGAGTTTTTCCCGCATCTTCGCAGGAATTTCGTTCGTGGCCGCGGCCTGGTGGCGGTAATCCACGCCGAAGGTCGAGGTCAGACGGAAGCCGGACGACTGGATGCGGGGGTTCAGGTTCAGGAAATTGGCGGTCGGGTATACCAGCCGTTCGCCGCCGTTCTTGACCAGTTGCACGAAGCCGGGGGTTTGGCTCGTGACGCGGCCGGCCTGGCCGTCGCTGAGCGCCACCCAGTCGCCCTTGGTGCACGGGAACCAGGCTTCCTGTTCGCCGGCCGGCCGGGAATTCATGCCGACGAGGTATTTCACGGGCAGGATCCGGGTGCCGCCCTCCAGGCGCGGGTTGCGCAGCCGGGCGGAAAGCCCGAGGGATTCCACCTGATAGGGGGTGCCGTCATACACCAGGCATTCGCCTTCGCGGACGGCGCCGATGTTGAGCATGAGTTTGATGGTTTCGATCTGCTGGGGCAGGGTGTTGATGCTGGCCCAGCCGACACCGAAGAGGAAAATGATGACGATACCCAGCAGGAACCAGTCGCCGGCGAGGTTGAACACCAGCATCATGGCCGCGAGGCCGCCCAGCACGCTGAAGATGTGAAACAGCAGGGCGGTCAGCCGCGAGCCCAGGTGTTTTTCGGTGCCCTTGCGCCGCAGATGCCGCACCGCCCAGTCGCCCAGGCGGAAGCCGAAGAACACGGCGCAGAACGCCAGCACGCCCAGCAGCAGGTTCAAGCCGCGGGTCCGGAAGAAATTCTTGGCATAGCCGGTGGTTTGATCCAGCATCGATTTGCGCCCCGCCAGCCGGCTTTGCAGCTGCAGATCGAGGGCGGAAAATTCGTTTTGGGACTCCTCCAGGATGTTGCGCCAGGCGGCGCGGCGTTCGGACAGGCGCGCCTTCAGTTCCGCCGATGCCGCCTGCGACAGCAACTGGTCCAGATTGGCCACCGCCTTGGCCGCCAGGTCGCGGCGCTTGCGCACCTCCTCCATCTGGGCGCGCAGCTGGCCGATCACGCGGGATTCCGCCGTCGCATTTTCAAATTCCGCCAGGATCGGTTCCAGCAGCTTGCCCAGCTGCTCCTGCCAGTCGAACCGGGCGTTTTTCTGGGGCAGGAATGGCGCCAGGTCGATGTCCACGGCAAAGCCGTCGAACTGCTGGCGCTGGTCTTCGATGGCCGCCCGGATTTCCTGCAGTTGCCGGCGCAGGTCCTCCCGCGCCATGTCGTCGCCGGCGGTCGTCAGTTTCTCCTGCAGCTGGGCGGCCTCGGATTCCTTCACGGCCAGCGCGCGTTGCAGTGCTTCCAGCGATTGCAGGGTGTTTTGCTCGGAGTGCAGGTAGTCCGGCACGGCTTCGCCCGGGGCGGCGCCGCGGGCGGGGCCGGCCAGAAGACCGGCGGCAAGGCAGGCCAGCAGCCCGCCCAGAATCCACGGGTGTGTTTTCATGACATCCCCATGATGGCGGATACGCCCGGGAAACACAAGGATGGCAATGCGGTCCGACGGAGAGGGTTTTCCATGCGGTGGAAAAGTTTTCCAGGGTGTGGAAAAACCGGGGATTGGGGACATGAGCCGCGAGTCCCCGCATGGGGGGGCGGGTCAGGCTTTCTGGACGACGATGCGGCTGCCGTGGGCTTCGATGATCCGGACGGGGGTGCCGGCCTCGATGAATTCGCCGGAGGTGACCACGTCGAGGCGTTCACCGTCGAACCGGGCCGTGCCGGCAGGGCGCAGCTGGTTGACGGTGATACCGGTTTTGCCGACGAGCGACGCGGTGTCGGGGCCGGCGGTGTAGCCGGCGGTGGCGGAGTTGGCCGTGGCGAGGGTCAGGCGGCCAAACATGGGACTGCGGGGCAGGAAGCGGCTCAGGACCAGGACGCCGACGCCGGTGATCAGCAAGGCCACGCCGGTTACGCGGACCGGGTCTTCCAGATCGCTCCAGGCCGGCAGCCAGGAACCGCCGGGGATGATGCGAACCATGGCGCCAACCATGGACACGAAAACCAGCGCGATGCCGAAAATGCCCGTGAACCCAAACCCGGGGATCAGGAACACCTCCACGAGAATGAGGGCAATGCCGACGATGAAGAGAACCAGGTCTTCCATCCCGGCAAGGCCGGCGATGTGGTGGCCCCAGAAGAACAGCACCAGGCAGGCGCCGCCGAGGATGCCGGGCAGGCCGAAGCCGGTGGTCTTGATTTCGATGTAGATGCCGAGGAAGCCGATGATCATCAGGACCGGCGCCGCGGCGGCGATCAGGCGCGCGAGTTTTTCAACGGCGGTGATCTGCATCTGCACCACGGGCTGGTGAGCGAGGCCGAGCTGGTCCATGACTGCGGCCAGGTTTGCCGCCGTGCCGGCGGAGAGCAGCGGCCGGCCGTCCTTGCCGGGCCGGGCGGCTTCATCGGCGGTGAGGGTCAGCAGGCGGCCGGCCGGGCAGATGACTTCGTCGCCGACCTTGAATTCGGTTTCGCGGCGCACCATTTTTTCGGCTAATTCGGGGTCGTGGCCGGCATCCTGGGCGGCGGCGCGGATGAGGGCGGCGACGGCGGAAACGGCTTTTTCCTCGAGACCTTCGGGCATTTCCTGCACGCCGCCGATGGGAGTCATCATGATGGGGAGGGCGTCGCCGATGACGGCGCCGGGGGCCATATAGATGCCCTTCGTGGCCAGGGCGATGATGGCGCCGGCGGAGAAGGCGTCCTTTTCCACGAAGGTGTAGACCGGGAGGCGTTCGGCCTGGATGGAGCGGACGATGTCGCTGGCGGCGTTGAGGGTGCCGCCGGGGGTGTCCATGACCAGGACCACGGCGGCGGCGTGTTTCTGCTCGGCCTCGGCCAGGCCGCGGCGGATGACGTAGAGCAGGGCGCCTTCGATCTGGCCGCGGATCGGGATGACGTAGACGGGGGCTTCCGGTGCCGGGGCGGGGGCTTCAGCGCGCACGGAAACGGGGTTGAAGAGCAGGGCCGCCAGCAGCAGGAGGAATGCTTTCATGTGGCCAGTGTAGGCCGCAGGGCAGGGGGAGGCAACCGGAAAGCGGCCGGGATCAGCCGTTGTTCTGGTCGACGGCCCGGTCGAGCCGGTCCATCAGCCGGGCGGAGGCGCAGTTCTTGTTGCGCATGAGGCGCGCGCCGCGGGTGACGTTGCACAGGCTGCCGCCGATGCGGCGGGCGATTTCGCGCTGGGGCACGCCGGCGCGCAGCAGGCGGAGAATCATCCAGCGCTTCTGGAGCGCGGAGTATTCGGAGCGGGTGAGGATGTCGGCCAGGACGCGGCGCATTTCGGCGGGGTCGTCGATGGCGCAGAGGGACTGGAGGAGGTTGGCTTCTTCGGTTTTCATGGGGCGGGCGGGGCTTGGTTCTCGAATTGCATGTGGTAGAGGCGGCGGTAGATGCCGTCGCGGGCGAGCAGTTCATCGTGGCGGCCGCGTTCGGCGATGCGGCCCTGGTCGAGGACCAGGATCTGGTCGGCGCGCTGGATGGTGGACAGGCGGTGGGCGATGGCGAAGACGGTGCGGCCCTGCATGGCGTCGTTGAGGGCCGCCTGGACGGCGCGTTCGGACTCGGTGTCGAGGGCGCTGGTGGCCTCGTCGAGGATGAGGATGGGCGGATTGCGCAGGAGGGCGCGGGCGATGGCGAGGCGCTGGCGCTGGCCGCCGGAGAGCAGCAGGCCGCGCTCGGCGATGACGGTGTCGTAGCCGTTGGGCATGGCGAGGATGAATTCGTGGGCGTGGGCTTTTTTCGCGGCGGCCTCGACCTGCTCGCGGGTGGCGCCGGGCTCGCCGTAGGCGATGTTGTTGAAGACGGTGTCGTTGAACAGGATCGTTTCCTGGGAAACGAGCCCGATGCGGCGGCGGAGGCTGACCAGGGTCAGATCGCGGAGGTCGCGGCCGTCGATGCGGACGTGGCCGGCGGTGGGATCGAAGAAGCGGGGCAGCAGGTTGACGAGGGTGGTCTTGCCGGAGCCGGAGCCGCCGACGAGGGCGATCAGCTCGCCGGAGCGGGCGACCAGGTCGATGCTGTCGAGGACGCGGGGCTTGTTGGGGGCGTAGGCGAATCCGATGCCCTCGTAGCGGATTTCCTGGACGGCGGTCTGGAGGTCGGTGGCGCCGGGCAGGTCGCGGACGTTGTCCTCGGTGTCGATGATGGCGAAGATGCGTTCGGCGGCCGCGCTGCTTTGCTGGATGACGAGGTGCACGCGGGAGAGCTTCTTGACGGGATCGTACATGACCACCATGGAGCCGAGGAACACCAGCAGGCTGGGGAGGTCGAGGCCGGTCCGGCGGGCATAGACGAAGATCGCGCACGCCGCGACGGCGGAGAACAGCTCCATGAGCGGATTGACGGCGGCCTTGGAGGCCGTGATCTTGACCTGGCGGCGGAAGAAATCGAAGCTGTGCTTCTCGAAGCGCGCCTGCTCGCGCGCCTCGGTGCCGAAGGCCTTGACGATCGCCGCGCCGCTGATGACCTCCTGCTGGATGCTGGAGAGGTCGGCGATGCGCTCCTGGCCGGCCTTGGAATGGCGCCGGACGCGCTTGCCGAACACCATGATCGGCAGGACGCAGACCGGGAAAATGGCCAGGCTGAAGATCGCCAGCCGCAGGTCGGTGAGGCAGAGGGCGGCCGCCGCGCCGATCAGGACGAACGGCTGCTGGACGAGGTCGCAGATGACTTCGGTGATGCCGCGCTCGACGAGCTGGCTGTCGTTGAGCGTGCGGGACATGAGTTCGCCGGTGCGCGAGCCGGTGAAGTAGAGCAGGGGCAGGTGCAGGATCTTGCCGAACACCTCGTTGCGCAGGCCCATGATGACGTACTGCGCGACCCATTCGATCAGGTACTTGCTGAAGAAGAAGCCGATGCCGCGGAGGAGGACGAAGAACAGCAGCAAGCCGAGGATGATGACCGTGACGACACCGTCATGGTGGATGCCGCCGGAGTACCACTGGTTGACCCAGCCGGAGGCGGCGTCGTTGAGCCGCGTGGCGCTGCCGCCGAAGATCCGGGTCATGCCGCCGCGGGCGGAGGCGAAGATGCCGAAGATGGAGCCGCCGAACATCGCGCCGAAGACCACCGCCAGGACCAGCCGCACGCGGCAGGGCTTGGTGCGGGCCAACAGCCGCATGTAAATCTGCTTCTGCTGGTCGGTCAGCGTGGCGGAGGTGCTCATGCGCCGAGGGCTTCCAGGTAGTGCATGGCCTCGATGGCGGCGCGGCAGCCGGCGCCGGCGGCGGTGACCGCCTGGCGGTAGCGGCTGTCGGCGACATCGCCGGCAACGAAGACGCCGGGCAGCTTGGTGAACACGCCGTCCGCGCGCAGGTAGCCGTTTTCATCGGTCTCCAGGACGCCGGCGAACGGCTTGGTGGCCGGCACCAGGCCGATGGCGACGAACAGCGCGCCGACCTCCAGGGTGCTTTCGGCGCCGGTCTTGGTGTCGCGCAGCTTCAGGGCGGTCAGCTTGCCCTGGGCCGGATCGATCAGGGCGGCGACCACGGAATTCCAGCGGACTTCGATTTTCGGATTCTCCAGGACGCGCTGCGCCATGATCTTGGCCGCGCGGAACGCGTCGCGGCGGTGGATCACCGTGACCTTGGAGGCGAAGCGGGTGAGGAAGAGCGCCTCCTCCATGGCGGTATCGCCGCCGCCGACGACCGCGATGTGCTGGCCGCGGTGGAAGGCGCCGTCGCAGGTGGCGCAGTAGGAAATGCCGTGGCCGGAAAGTTCCCGCTCGCCGGGCAGGCCAAGATGGCGGTGGCTGGCGCCGGTGGCGATGATGAGCGCATCGGCGGCCAGCGTGGAGCCGTCGTCGAGCCGGAGGTCGGCGCCGCCGCCGGGGCGGGGCACGACCTGGTCCGCGAGAGCGCCTTGGAACCGGGCGCCGAACTTCTCCGCCTGGCGCCGGAGCAGGTCGATGAAATCGAAGCCGGCCACGCCGTCGGGGAAGCCGGGGATGTTTTCAATGAGGGGCGTGGTCGTCAGGGGTCCGCCGGGGGCGGGACCGTCGAGA